>NZ_JAKGUG010000006.1 GCF_021568855.1 Dethiosulfovibrio russensis
TTCTCTGAGGGCCAGAGTGGTCTTCTTTCCCAGTTTGGCCAGGGCCTGGGCGAGACCTACCGACGTGGTGGTCTTTCCCTCTCCCGCCGGGGTGGGGGTGATGGCCGTCACCAGGATGAGCTTGCCGTCCTCCTCGTCCTTGATACGGTTCCACAGATCGTAGGACACCTTGGCCTTGTACTTGCCGTAGTGCTCCAGGTCGTCCTCCTCTATGCCGAGTTGGGCGGCCACCTCCGTTATGGGTTTCATCTTAGCCTGCTGAGCTATCTCGATGTCCGAGAGAAATGCCATGTAAGAACTCCTCCTCACTCTTTTGTCTCGTTTTTGGGACGCTCTGTCCCTTTTTTGCTCTTCAAAGATCTTACCTCACATCTCGATCGATCACAAGTCCGTCTCATCCGGCAAAACGGGGTCTTCCAAGAGTGTTCGCCCTTTTTTTAACATGTCCTCGTATATTTCGTCCGGCAGAAAGCTTCCTCCTGTAAGCCAGGATATCGCCGTCTCGCCGGGAAGCGGAGAGAGCAGCAACGGACCCTGTAGTCCTGCCGCCGCCGAGGGTTCTGCCTTGACCGACTCGGAACGGTCCATCAGATATTGAAGCTCGTAAAGGCGGTCGTCCTCCACGGTCATAACCCCGTCTATAAGTTTGCGGCAGATGGACCATACCAGTTTCGAAGGGGCTCCGACGGCAAGGCCGTCCGCCTCGGTGATCCCGTCTATGCCGTAATCCGAGACGGTGATATCCGGGGTGTCCTGTACCATGGCCAGAGCCATACAGGGAGCGTGGGTCGGCTCTACGAACCAACATTTGACAGAGTCTCCGTAAAGCTGTTTGAGCCCGAAGGCTATTCCTCCGGGAGCTCCTCCGACTCCGCAAGGTAAATATACCCTAAGGGGGTGTGTCTTGTCGACGATGACCTTCATTTCCTTGAGTTGATTTCTAAGCCTGAGAGCGGCCACAGCGTATCCTACGAACAGTAGTCGAGAGTTCTCGTCGTCCACGAAGTGACAGGTTTTGTCCTCACGGCAAATCCTTCGGCCTTCCGATACGGCGGCGCTGTAATCGTCGTCGTGCTCTACCACCTTTACTCCCTTGGATCTCAATAGTTCCTTTTTCCAGCCCTTGGCGTCTCGGGACATATGTACCGTCACGTTAAAGCCCAGCTCGGCGGACATCACCCCTATGCTGATCCCCAGGTTTCCCGTGGATCCTACCGCTACAGAGTGACGGGAGAACAGTTCCTTGAACTCCGGTTCTTTCAGAATCCTATAGTCTCGGTCTATCTCGAGTTTCCCCGATCTCAGAGCGATGGCCTCCGCGAGGGCGAGTATCTCGTGGATTCCACCTCTGGCCTTTATGGAGCCTGCCACAGGCAGGTCGTTGTCTTTCTTTAGCAGCAGTCTCGGGAGGGTGGTCCCGTAGGATTTTTCCAACGTTTTTTTCAGATTTTTCGCCTCGGATAGGGGCGATTCTATGATCCCGTTCGCCGTCTTCGGAAAACGGGAGGCCAGATAGGGTGCGAAGCGATGAAGTCTTCCGTCGGCGTCGGCCACGTCCGACATGGTCAAGGGGAGCTCTCTCAATACGTCCTCGGAGGGACCTAGTCTGTCGTTTTCCCAGGCCATGGGCTTTGTCTCTTTCAACGATCTAAGAGCATCGTCTTTTTTGTTCATAGATTCGACCTCCCTGAATGCGATGGTTTCACAGAACGGAGGATGGAAATCGGCGACATAATTCGGCGGTCTCCTCCGATACGTTTTCTCCCGAGAGAGCTCTGGATATGAGGGCGGCGACGATCTCCATCTCCGATGGTCCCATCCCCCTCATGGCCGCAACCGTGGTCCCTATCCTTACGCCGCTGGCTATCCATGGCTGGAGGGGGTCGAAGGGAATACCGTTTCTGTTGACCGTGATTCCCGAGTTCTCCAGAAGCCCTTCGCCCTCCTTGCCTGTGATGTTAAGGTTCCTCAGGTCCAACAGGACTATGTGACTGTCGGTTCCTCCCGTCACGGTTCGGAGCCCCCGTCTCGTCAGCCCCGAGGCCAGGGCCCTCGCGTCGTCCACGATGCGTCCGGCCAAGACCTTGAATTCCTTTGTCGCAGCTATGGCGAAGCAGGCCGCCTTTGCCGCTACCAGAGAGGTTATCATCGATCCCTGGTGGCCGGGAAATATGGCTAGGTCGATCTCCTTGGCGTATTTTTCACGGCAGAGGATGCAGCCGCCTCTGGGACCTGGCAGGGTTTTGTAGAGGGAGAAGGTCACGAAGTCGCAAAAAGGAACGGGATTTACGTGAATTCCCGCGGCGATCAGGCCTGCCGTATGGGCAACGTCGGCCAGAAGCATCGCCCCCGATTCGTCCGCTATTTCCCTGAAGGCCTTCCAGTCGATCTCTCTGGGGTAGCTGCTGCCTCCTCCAACTATCAGTTTCGGTCTGTGTCTCATGGCCATGTCTCGGAGCTGTCCCATGTCTATGAGCTCGTCGTCCTTTCTCACCCCGTAATGCACGAATCGGTAAAGTCTGCTGGCGATGTTTCTTTTGTGACCGTGAGAGAGATGCCCTCCCGAAGACATGTCCATGGAGAGCACCGTGTCCCCTGGTTCCAGCACCGCCTGATACACCGCCAGGTTGGTGTTCGTACCGCAATGAGGCTGGACGTTTACGTGTTCCGCTCCGAACAGGGCTTTCGCCCTCTCTATAGCCAAGGTCTCTATCTCGTCCAGATAGATCCCCCCGGCGTAGTACCTTCTGCCGGGATACCCCTCTATGGTCCGATTGGAGAGACAGCTGCCGGAGATCTCCAGAATGGCTTGAGGGGCTATACTCTGAGATGCGACCATATCGAGTTGGTCTATCTGTCTGTTTCCCTCAGCCTCTATGAGCTCTGCCAGCCGTTCGTCGTCTTTCAAGTTGAATGCCATCGTGATTATCCCTCCCGAAGTCGTTTTGTTTAGACTAGAGGGAAAAACACAAAAAGGCAATCGGTAATTTCCCGATCTTTTTACGGGAAATTCCGATCGCCTTTTCCGGCCCCTAATTCATCTTTCTCCGTGTCTCTCTCTGTAACATGGAAGGCAGTAAACCTCTCCATCCATGTTTCTGGTCATGGATTCCATGGTCCCCTCGCCGCATCCGGCGCAGATAAGGGTGTTCTCCCTGAAGGCCTTCGGGGGAAGTTCCTCTCTCGGAGTCCCTAATTCAAAGATTTCTTCCAATGGGGCTTCCAGAAGATACATCCTATATTCTTCCTTCTCCATCTCTTTGTTCAGATTCGGTTTCAGGACCATCCTGATTCCCTTGCCGTCCCTACGTCGGTAGAAGGTGAAGGCCACTTTTCCGTAATGGTGGAGTACTAGGTTCCCCTTTCCCAAAGTACAGTTGGTCATGTATTGGATGGCGTCAATTCCGCACATATCGGTCTCGGATATGCATACCAGTTCCTCGTCTCCGTCGCCTTCTCCCAACTCCTTCAAAGCCAGCTCCGAAGCCCTTATCCCTATGGCCAGTCCAGGACATCGATGGCCATGAAACCTCTCTACCTCGTCGTATTTGTTTGCTTTCTTGACCCGATTCAAAGCGATTTCTCCTTTCCGTTTAGTCCAAAGCATTTCTCGTATTTTGTTCCATAGTCGCTAAAAGGGCAAGACTTTTTGTATACCTGCGCTTGACCGTAGCGGTGGAATAGGTGTATCCTATCGATCGAGTTAGTGTCGTAAAACTAAGTTTATAAACTGAGAGGAGCAGTGTGTGATGAAGCGAGTTTTGCGTTTTTCCCTTTTTGCCTTGGTCGTCGCTTTGGTGGCGGCTTCGGTTTTTTCCCTAGAGGTTTCTTCCGCCTCCGCCTGGTCCGCCGGGGATCCGGTGACCACGTCGATATCGTTTGAAGGAGAAAATAAGGACTGGACTTTCGAGGATGTGGCACAGTCCTATTTCTGGTTGGACCCTCCCCAATCCATGGGAGGACGTACCTGCACCAATAGAGGTATGACCTTTAGGCTGATACAGGCCTTGGGGGAGAGACAGTGTCCCGACGGAACGTTCAGGACCTACGATCTTGATTTCAAGACCGGATGGGCTTTTGGATGTGCCGCCAGGATCTTTGGAGAGTACAAGATCCCGGCTCAGGGAATTTCCGGTGACTATGAGGTCGTTCCCGGGATCTTCCATGGCTACGACTATTCTGTGGATGCATCTCCTCTTTCCGGAGATCGAACCCCTTCGTCTTTTTACAGTGTAAGGGCCGCCAGCAGATCAACCGGAAAGGTCTGGCAGGTCTCCTTGGCAGAGAATGCGGTTTCCCAAGACTATTTCCAGGTCTACGAAGACTGGTACGAGCGGGTTTACCCGAAGCTGGTCAGCGGAGACGTCCTGACGGATGAGGAAAACTCGTTGAACGATCTGATAAACCTCTACGCCGCTAACATACAGAACGCGGTTCTATCCGGAAACGAGGAGGATTTTTCCTCCAAAACCCTTTCCGACGGTTGTGGGTTATCCTGCTATCTTAAGGATGGCTCCCTCTCCTATAAAGACAAGGACGGTACCGTAAAAACTCTTTCCATGGCGGAGTCCTGCATGGAAGGCGAGGGCGATTCCCGCCACGCTTGTCTGTGCATGGCCATGGCCTATAGGGTAGGTCAGATAGTTTCGGAAGCCTGGAGCGACGGAATCTTCCACCCCGAGGATGTCACGGTGGCTACGGGATGGAACTCCGACGGAGCGGAGGAGTTCTTCTGTGACCTCCTTGGTGTGGATTCCGTGACCTATGGAGTGGACGGCTCTGTAACTAAGCCCGGCGATATGACCCTTTTGGATTGTTGGTATAAAATTTCCATAAAATCGTTGGGTAAAACCTTTATCTTCAGGGGAACTGAAAATATCTTGACGGAGGATTTTCTGACCCTCAGACGGAAGGTCAAGGGAGGAGATGGATCCGCCGAGGATAAAAAGGCACTTGCCGCCAGAAAGATGGAGCTTTGGAACTCCATTCAGGTTAATCCATTCTACGGCGGTTTCGAGGTGAGAGTGGCGGACACCACAAGATGCCTGTGCGACGTGGTCCCAACCTCGACTCTTTATTACGTTCTCTCCGACAATGTGGTGAGGAGCATGGATCTTCCCGACGCGGCTAAAGAGGACAACGGCTCCGGTGGAACAAAGATATGTCTGTGCCAGGCTGTGGCCTTCCGTGTGTCTCAGATGATATCCTCTCGTTGGGCCGATGGGGTGTTCCGTCCCGAGGACATCTCTGTTGAGACCGGTTGGAACACCGACGGTCCCATAGAGTTCTGGGTGGATCAGATGGGTATGAGTGCCGACGATGTCGTAATTTCCGGTTCCGCTACGTCGGGAGATCGCTTGTCTCTTTCCGACTGTTGGTACAAGGTGACTATAAAATCTAGCGGAGAGACTTATCTCTTCCGAGGAAATTCGGATCTCTATGTCTCGGATTTTCTTGATCTTAGGGCTCTTTTCAAACAGAAGAAGGCGACGGCGGGTCAGACGAAGAGGATGAAGGAACTTAGGGCCAAGACGGTGAACAACGTCTGTAGCTCTCCCTTCGTCGGCAGAATCTCGGTGGAGGAACCGGAGTCGGCCGAGGCGGATTCCCTTCCGACTCTCCAGGTAGGGGATAAAAGGATAACTCCTAAGAAGACCTCCGAGGAGGAGCTCGAGAAAATATCCAGTCTGAAGGGAGTGGGTAAGTGCAGAAGAGGCCTTCTCTATGAGCCCAGCACCTCCGGGACTGTGTTGAAGGGCACGGTTTCGGTGAAACCTTCCGGAACTCTCGATACTTTCTTCGTGGCGGAAAAATCCGATGGGGAACTCGATATGCTTCCCACCACCGAAGTCGCCGGGAGCTCCTCCTTAAGATCGAAGGAAAACGATGGTTTTAGCTTCAAGATTAATAACGGAGATGATTTCGATCTCGATTCTGGAGACGGTGTCAAGGCCAAGGTTTACGTAATCCAGTCGGTCAAGGATAGCGGTGAATCCGATCCTGACCAAAATGGAGACGGAAGTTCCGGTGGTTGTTCCGTTTCCTCCTTTTCCCTCGCCTCCTTGTTTCTCCTGGCTCCTTTGATGGTACTTCGCAGATAGGCATAAACGATACGATATCGAAAAGGCCGCTCTTGATAGAGCGGCCTTTTCGGTATCCCTATATTGTCTTAACCATTTTTTCTATATCGATCTTATGGGGCAACATCCCGTTGTCGAACAGAAAATCCTGGGTTCTCTTCAGTTCCTCCACGTCGGAAGGGCGAATCGTCGAGTCGAAGTCGTAGAGGGGAAGCATGGTCTTTACGTCGTCGATCGAAAGGCCCGTTTCTTCCGCTGTTATATCTATGGCCCTCGTCCTGTCGCTATCCAGGAGAGTGACGCTTTCCTCGTCCACCTTCATAAAACGTCGAACCAGATCGGGGTCGTCCCTGAGAAGCTCTCCTCTGACAGCGATAACGGTGGTGGCGTCCACCAGGCCTTCCCCCGTCGTTATTATCCTAGCACCTTGTTCGGTTGATCTCAGTACAGCGGGTCCGGCGGCCAGACAGGCGTCTACACTGCCGTTCATCATCGCCGTAACCCCGTCGGCTAGCCCCATTCCGAGGAACTGAACGTCGTTTACCGATAACTCCTCTCTTTTCAGAGCTGCTACCAGCAGTTGATGAAGTATAGTCCCTTTAGGACCTGCGATCTTCTTACCCTTGAGATCGGAGATTGACGCGATGTCTTTGTCCTTTGCCAGTACTGTAAAGGCCTTGGGTGAACGGGCGAATATGCCTACCACCTTAAGATCGACTCCGTTGGCATAGGCTAGAATCGCCGATGTTCCACCGAGACAGTTGGCCACGTCTACCGATCCAGAGGCCAGGCCGGCGGTCTGCTTGGGCCCGGCGGTCAATTCGGGATGCGATACTACGAAGCCCGGGAAGGCTTTTTCTACGAGCTTAAGCCTCTTCTGTAAGATAGACGGTATGTTGAGCGGGGCCTTTACGTACGTCACGCTGAGTTCCTTTTCCTTCGCCGTCGTTTGTACGACAGTGGATGCCAGTATGACTGCTGCTACTACGGTTATGGCCATTCTCTTCAATCCAGAGTCAATCTCCTTTCGACAGGGTCGATCATCGCGACGATCCCCCGTCATCGTCGAGGGATGCGAGGATCCCTGCTTTTAGTGTCTCCCTTTCCTGTAGGTTCATGGATTTTGAGTTCACGTCCTCCATTACCGACAGGATTCTGCCTTTTCCCATTACGACTATTCTGGAAGCCAGAAAAATGGCCTCCTCGACGTCGTGTGTAACCAGAACGACGGTCAATCCCCTTTTTTCTACCAAAAGGGATAGATCCTGTTGTAGTTTCCTCCTGGTGAAATAATCCAGTGCTCCGAAGGGTTCGTCCATCAACAATATTTCCGGCTCGTATGCCAATGCTCTCGCTAGAGCGACTCTTTGTGACATTCCGCCGGAAAGTTGACTTGGCATGGCATTCTCGAAATATGACAATCCGACCTGTCTCAGTATCTCTTCGATTCTACCGGTATTCTCGGTGGCTTTGTCGAGCACGAGTTCGACGTTTTTTCTTACCGATAGCCATGGCATTAGTCTTGGTTCTTGGAAGACTACCCCTACGGAACGCCCCCCTTTCATCACGATTTTTCCGGACGATGGAGGAGCCAGTCCGGCCATTAACCTCAACATGGTTGTCTTTCCGCATCCGCTTTTACCTAGGACTACCGTGAAGGATCCTATAGGGAACTCGATGGAGACGTTTTTCAGTGCTGTTATTTCGGATCGACCAGGTACCGAAAATCTCTTGTATATGGATTTAAGCTTAAATTTAATTTTAGGATCCCTCCTTCCATGAGAGCAATTTGTTTGATAGCTTTAGAAAGCCCCAGTCTGATAAGCTACCTATCACTCCCATGAGGATAACTCCCGCTACGATCACATCCGATCGCGAAAGCTGTTCCGCATCATGTATCATGTAGCCTATTCCGGACGATGCTGCTATCAGTTCCGCTCCTATCAGCGAGCGCCAGCTGTATCCAAGCCCAAGTCTCATGCCCACCAGAATCGATGGAAGAGCGGACGGTACCAGGATCTCCCTGAAACGCCGTCTCCGCGACATTCGGAAGACTCGTCCCACTTCCAGGAGGCTTTCGTCGCATGAAACGACCCCTTCCTGGGTGTTTAGGAGAATAGGGAAAAAGGTTGCCATTACTACTACGACTATCTTGGATATCTCCCCTATGCCGAACCATAATATCAACATGGGCATCACAGCGAGGGGAGGAACGTGTCGCAGAAAGTCCAGCGTAGGGTCGAACCACCTTCTAGATCTCGACGAAAGTCCCATCAAAAACCCCATGGGAACGGCTGTGATCACCGAAATGGCGAATCCCGTAAAGACCCTGAAAAAGCTGGCTCCCATATGGTGGATAAGGCTTCCGTCTATAGCCATGTCTTTGAGGGCTTTTATAACCTTGCAAGGAGCCGGAATAACGTAAGCGTTCCAGATATTTTGGTCCGATCCGAGCCACCAAAGTAAAAGTATTGCCGCGGGAAAAACCACTCCTCCGGCGAGGTGTTTAATGTCTCTTCTCACCTTGCCCTCCTCCTCGTCATTAGTGTCACAATCGTAAGGTATTGTACTACGAGATGTCAGGGCTAGCAAACACAAGACTCCGTCGATATATCGACGGAGTCTTGTGTTTGCTAGCATTTATCAGGCTGGAGTAACCTCGACCATGGTTATCTTGAAGGTCAGTTCCTCTCCGGCCAGACGATGGTTGCCGTCCAGCGTTACGACGTCCTCGTCCAGTCCCGCTATGGTGACGGGGAAGACCCCTCCCTCTGCGGAGGTAACCGAAAGCTGATCTCCTATCGAGGGCTCGTACCCCTCTGGAAGCTGCTCTCGTCCGACGGCGAAGAGGAGCTCCTCGTTCCTCGGGCCGTAGGCCTTCTCGGGAGGAAGCACTATCGTCTTTTCCTCGCCCTCGGACATTCCCAGGACTCCCTCGTCGAAACCCGCTATCATCTGTCCGGCTCCCACCGTGAAGGCCAGGGGATCCCTCTCGAGGGAGGAATCGAAAACGGTTCCGTCATTCGTCGTTCCGGTGTAGTGGACCTTGACGTGGCATCCTGCGGTTGTCTTTGTCATTGGCAAAAATCCTTTCCTATCTTTTCGTCAGGGCTGAGCCTCGACGCTCTCTATTGCCTCCATGAGCTCTTCCCACCGGGCCATAGCCCGGTCGAGCTCGTCCTCGACGTTCTTCAGGTCCACCATGAGGTTCCGCACCTTGGAGGAGTCCTCGAGGGTTTTCGGGTCGCATAGACCCTCGTGTATGGTCTCTTTCTTCGTCTCCAGGTCGGATATGGTCTTTTCCAGAGGAGCAAGTTCCTCCACGAATCTTCTCTTCTCACGGTAGATCCTGTTACGCAGCTCCGCCTCCGCCCGTTTTCTGTCCTTCAGCGAAGGGGGTTCGTCGTTTTTCCCGGAGGTCGACTCAGTCTCTTCCAGAATGGTCTGATCTCTTTTTTCGATAAAATAGCTGTAATTTCCGGGGTAATCGTACAGTCTTCCTCCCCGAATTTCAAGTACCCTTTCGACCAGATTGTCCAGAAAATAGCGATCGTGGGATACGATTATCATCGTTCCGTCGTATTCCAACAAAGCCCTTTGAAACAGCTCTTTGGTGGACATGTCCAGATGGTTGGTCGGTTCGTCCAGCACCAGAAAATTCGTCTCCTGAAGCAGAAGCTTGACCAGGGCGACCCTGGACTTTTCACCGCCGGACAGGACCGATATCCTCTTGTGTATGTCCTCTCCGGAAAAGAGGAACGCTCCCAGCAGGGTCCTCTTCCCCTCGGGGGAAAGCCTGTCGGAGGATCGGTCTATCTCCTCCCAGATGGTGTTGTCGTAGTCCAGGTTCTGACTGCTCTCCTGGGAGAAGAATCCCATGGATACGTTGTGTCCCAGCTCGATGAAGCCCTCGTCGGGCAACTCCCTTCCTGCGATCAGCCTCGAGAGAGTCGATTTACCGGCACCGTTGACGCCCACCAGGGCCACCTTTTCTCCTCTGGTGAGCTGGAACTCCAGATCGTCGAAAACGGAGAGGTCTCCGTAGGATTTGGAAAGTTCCGCCGCCTCCAACACAGAATGGCCGCTTCTTGGACATTTAGGGAAGCGTATGGACACGGTCTTACCCGGTCCGTCTATCCTTACCTCTTCCATTCGCTCCAGTTTCCTTATCCTGCTTTGAACCTGGGCGGCCTTCGTGGCCTTGTATCGGAAGCGGTCTATGAACTGACGGGTTTTCTCTATCTCCTCCTGTTGTTTAAGCCGCTCTTTCTCCAGCTGTTCCAGTCTTCTGGCGCTTTCCTCAAGATACTGGGAGAAGTTGCCTTTGTATTCGCATATCCTGCGGTTGGACAGCTCCGCTATGGACCCCATGATCCTGTCCATGAAGCGTCTGTCGTGGGAGATGGCCACCACCGTTCCGGGATAGCTCATCAGCCATCCCTCCAGCCATTCCATGCTCTCGGTGTCCAGGTGGTTCGTCGGCTCGTCCAGTAGAAGCACGTCCGGTCTGGACATAAGGGCCGCCGCCAGGGAGATCCTCATCTTCCAGCCTCCGGAGAACTCGTACGTAGGTCTGTCTCCGTCGGCTGGGGAAAAGCCCAATCCCTTTATGGCTTTCTTCGCCATGGCATCGAAAGAGTATCCGCCAGCTCTCTCGAAGGCCTCCATGGCCCTTTCGTATCTCTCCAGGGCTCTCTTCTGCTCCGGGCTGTCCGGGACGGTGTTTCCTAGCTCGTCCTCTGTCTTTCTGAGAGAGCTTTCCAGCTCGTCTATGCCGGCGCTTTCCTTTATATAGGACATGACGGATACGTTCGGTAGCTCGTGCAGGTCCTGAGGCAGGTAGCCCACCTTGGCCTTCGAGGGCATGGTCACTGTCCCGCCGTCGGGCTCTATAAGCCCCATCAAAACCTTGAGCAGGGTGGTCTTGCCCGATCCGTTGGCTCCCACCAGGCCGACCTTGCTTCCGTCCAGTATCCGCCATGAAAGGTCGTCGTATAGAAGCTTCCCTCCCAGGGTGAGCCTGAGATTACCTATGTCGATCATGAGTCCTTTTCTTCTCCGCCGCTCCAGCGCCCGCCGCTTCTAGCCTTCTCCAGCTCGAGATAGTACTTCCGTTTCATCTCGTCCAGCTCCAGGGCCATGCGGCTCTCGAACTCTTTCTTGGCAAGCTCCAGTTTCCTGGCGTGCTCCGATTCCAGCTGGGCTAACCTGTGGTCCTTCAGGGACATCTCCCTCTGTTTCTGCCCCAGTTCCTTCTCGAGGGCGGTGATCCGGGAGCTCTTTTCCCTCTCCAGATCCATCAGTTCTTTTCTGGCTCTCTGCTCCAGATCCCTAAGGTCGTCCTGGGCCCTTCTCTCCATGACCTTTAGCTGGTCCTTCAGTGAGGCTATCTGTCTGGCGAAATGCTCTCGGATCTCCTTCTTTTCAGAATTGACCCGGTCCATCTCCTCGACTATGGCCCTCTTCTCCCTGTTAAGTCGTTCCCTCGCCGCCGACTCCTCCGAGTTGAGGTCGGTAAGGTTACGAATCCTGTCCTCCAGGGAGCATTGGATATCCTGTAGTTTGTTCTTCTCCTGCTGGAACTGGTTGTTCATATCCTCGATTTTGCCTGCGTGGAGTCCTTCTATCTTCTTTATCTCGCTTCTAAGCGACTCTATCTCCTGGAGCAGGACGTATTTCTCCTCCTTGAGCGACTCGTTTTCCTTTCGCTGCACCTCCATGGCTCTCAGAGAGTTCTTGGTACGGTCCAGCTCTTCCCTGAGGTCCCTGCACTCCTGTTCGGAGCGCTGAAGCTTTTTCTCGCAGTTTTCCTTGCCCGTCTCGAGGGAGTCTTTGTCCTGTTGGACCATCTCGAGCCTCTGGTTCGTGTCTCGGAACTCTCTCTCCAAGGATAGAAGATTGTCCTTTAAGGTCTCTATGCTTTTATCCCTGGTTCCCAGTTCGTCGTGTATCTTCTGCCTGAAAAGATGGATCGAGCTGTAAAGGGTCTCCATCGTCTCGCAGACCTTTTTCTCCTCCTCGCTTTCCGTGAAGGAGACTATTCTATCTCTATCGTCCATGTCATATCACCTCGTTCGATGCGACCTTCAGGGACCCATTATAACAACGGCCCTCTCTTTTGTAAGATGTCGGGTATAATTCCCGGAGAGAATCTTCTTGAAAAGCCGGAGGTGAGTCGATTTTGGATTCCTCTAAAAAGTCGGTTGAAGAGGCGGTATACCTTTTTTTCGACCGATACAGCGTCAGAGATCTGGAAGGTATATTGAAATGCTTTCTCCCAGATGAAGGGTATTATGTCGGAACGGGAGTAGATGAATGCGGAGCAGGCATAGAGGGAATCCGAGCCATGATGGAACGTGATATTAACAGTACGTCTTCCATGAAGATAGTCATAGAGGACCTTTGGAGCAGGGTATCCAGAGACGGAAAGAGCGCCTGTGCTTTTGTTCGAGGTCGAATGCACGCCAGCCTGGTAGACGGACATATACTGATTCCTCGTTTCAGAAAAACGATGTTTCTCGAACTTCATGACGATAGGTGGCTCCAATCTCATTCACACATGTCTTTTCCCTGTATGGAGCAGGACGAAAAGAGTTCCTTTCCCGCGGTTAATCTCAAGGGACGATACGATCTTCTTTTCAGTAGAACCATAGACCCCATCCTCTTTCTGTCGCCGTATACGTTGGATGTAATAGAGGCGAACCATGCGGCCAGTTCTCTGTGGGGTTTTTCCAAGGAAGAGTTGGAGGACCTTTCTCTGAGAGATCTTACGGACGAAGAGACTCTCTTGAGGGTGAATCAACTGCTTCTCGAAAAGGGCAGCCCGATGTTTTCTTTCGAAGGATTAGCGAGGAGAGGAGATGGAAGTCGGTTGGAGGTGGAGATCTCCTTGGAGAGGGTCTCCGTCGCTGGGTTGAGCTCCTGCCTTTGTATTGTAAGGGACATCTCCGATAGAAAAAAACAGGAGCGGGCCCTGCTTCGTCGTCTGGAGTTCGAGAAATTGATCTCCAGTCTGTCGTCCAGGGTGCTTTTGAAGGAAGATCTTGACGAAGCTATCGAATTTGCCTTGGCTGGTTTGGGGAATTTTTCCGGTGCGCGATCATGTTATCTCTTCCAATTCTTCGATCGAGGGGCCAGACGTTGTATGACCCACTGTTGGGAGAAGTTAAAAGGAACTGTGGATCGATCCGATTTTCAGGATTTCCCGAGCGATAAATTCGAATATTTCGTAGGTCGTCTCGAGGCAGGCGATCCTATCGTCATAGACGATGTACCGGCAATGGGAGACGAATGGGGCCTCCAGAGGGAGCTTCTGCAGAGACAGGGGCTGAAGTCATTCGTGGTGGTTCCCTTCTTCGTCTCGGGGCAACTGAAAGGTTATCTGGGTTTCGACGACGTCTGGGATTCCCGAAACTGGACTCCGGAGGATCTCGTGTTGCTGGAGACCTTCTGCGATGTCTTGAGCCAGGCCATGGTCAAGAGAGAAGGGGAGGCCCGGCTCAGAAAGACCATGAACAGCAGCATAGAGGTGCTCTCCCGGGCGGTGGAGCAGAGGGATCTGTTTACCTCGGGACATCAGAAAAGGGTGTCCTCCCTGGCTGAGGCCATAGGGGTTAAACTAGGCTTCGATCCCTATCGGGCCGAGGGGATCAGGATCGCCGGGTTGCTCCACGATATAGGCAAGATAAACGTGCCTGCCGAGATACTGAACAAGCCAGGCCCCCTCTCGGCTCTGGAGTATCAGCTGGTTCAAAGGCACCCGGAGATAGGAAGGGACATCCTTGGCGACGTCCACTTTCCGTGGCCCATAGCCGAGGCGGTGCTTCAGCATCACGAAAGGCTGGACGGGTCCGGCTATCCTCAGGGACTCGCAGGCGACGCCATATCCCTGGATGCCAGGATACTGGGCGTCGCCGACGTGGTGGAGGCTATGTGCTCCCACCGTCCCTACAGGCCCAGCCTAGGGTTGGACGTCGCCTTAAACGAGTTGAGGAAAAACAGAGACGTCCTTTACGATTCGGACGTTGTGGACGCCTGTTTTCAGCTGGCAGAGGAGGGATTCTTCTCCGAGCCGCCCTTCGCATAGAGGCCTGCCTCGTTCCCGGCCACGTAGCCGGTGGACCAACAGACCTGTAGATTGTAGCCTCCGGTGGGGCCGTCCAGATCCAGAATCTCCCCGGCGAAGAAAAGCCCGGCAGTCTTTTTAGATGCCATAGTCTTGGGATCCACGTCCTTCAACGAGACTCCTCCGGAGGTTATGACGGACCATCGATATCCTAAAAGGCCTGTAGGGGTTATGGGAAGGGATTTTAACGCCTCGATGAGGTCCTTTCTTTGATCCTTGGTGACCTCGTCCACCCTTGTCTCCGCCGGGATCCCAGCGGCCTCCATTATCACCGGGATTATGGCTCGTGGCAGCAGATCCTTCAGGCCGTTCTTCAACAGCTCTCTCCTGTGGGCCTCCAGGTCCCTAAGGATCCTGGCGTCCAGCTTGCCCTTGTCCAATGCGGGCTTTAGATCTAAAAACAAAGCGGAGGATCCCTTGGACAAGGACGTCCCTATCTCCTTGGCCATGTCCATCACGATAGGTCCGCTTATGCCGAAATGGGTGAACAGCATCTCTCCGAAACGGTCGGATACCCTCTTCCCTCCCCTCCACAGGGAGATAGACACGTTTCTCAATGTGAGCCCCTGTAGCTCGGAGCACCATCTCTCCTCGGTCTTCACCGGGCATATGGCCGGCTCTGGTCCTACTATGCGGTGTCCCGTCTCCTTCGCCCAGCGATAGCCGTCGCCGGTGGATCCGGTGCCGGGATAGGACATTCCTCCGGTGGTCACTATCACCGAGGAAGCCGACATAGTTCCTCTATCGGTAATTATCCCGGTGACCTCGCCGTCGGAGACGGTCAACCCCCGGGCGGTGGTCACGGTGAATATCTTGACCTTCCCCTCGAACATGAAGTCGCTCAGGGCGTTTACGACGTCCTCGCTGTTCAGTCCGGTTTCGGGGAAGACCCTGGATCCTCTCTCGACCTTGGTTGCCACCCCTCTGGACCGGAAGAACTCCAGGGTATCCTCCACTCCGAAACGACTGAGAGATGAAAGCAGAAAACGGCCGTTTCTGCCGAATGGCTCCACCAGCTTCAGAGGATCTTTTTCCATGTGGGTCAGGTTGCATCGTCCCTTGCCGGTTATTGCAAGCTTGACGCCGAGCCTGTCGTTTTTCTCCACCAAGGCCACAGAGGCGCCGATCTCGGCTGCCTTCCCGGCTGCCATCATCCCTGCCGGTCCGCCTCCTACGACTATGACGTCGAATTTCTCTAATTGCACTTTAAAAACCCCTCCCGATAACTTCGTGATGTTATCATACCATCACCCCGAGGAAATCCAGTGGTTAAACAATATGTTCTTTTTCTTCTTCTCTTTCTGCCCCTTGACCTGTATAATGTATATTGCTAATCTTGTCACAAAGTAGAACCGAGGCCGAATTTGGTCTATAGAGAAGAGGAGGAATGACCTATGTGGGATGCCAAGATGCCTATTCACGAGATACGAGAGATAAGGGCCAAGACCACAGTCTACCTTGGAGTTGGAGCCATCGCCAAGATAGACGACATCGTGGGGGAGCTCAAGGGAAAGGGAATCGAGAAGGTACTCTGCGTTACCGGGAGAGGGTCCTATAAGAAGACCGGTGCCTGGGATCACGTCACCGCCGCCTTCCAGAAGTACGGAGTCGAGCACGTTCTATTCGACAAGATTCGTCCCAATCCCGAGGCCGACGACGTCGACGCAGCTGCGAAGATGGGCCGCGACTTCGGCGCACAGGCGGTGGTAGCCATAGGCGGAGGAAGCCCCATAGACGCGGGAAAGAGCGCCGCCATCCTCATGGAGTATAAGGACCAGGATGCCAGGAGTCTCTACGAGTTCAAGTTCACCCCGGAGAAGGCCGCTCCCATCGTGGCCATAAACCTGACCCACGGAACCGGAACAGAGGCGGACCGTTTCGCCGTCGTGACCATACCGGAGAAGGAATACAAGCCGGCCATCGCCTACGACTGCATCTATCCCGCCTATGCGATAGACGACCCTGCACTCATGACCGGTCTGTCCGCCGCTCAGACCCGCTTTACCGCCATAGACGCGGTCAATCACGTCACGGAGGCCGCCACGACCAAGGTCGCCACTCCCTACACCGTCCTTCTGGCCAAGGAGGTGGTGCGTCTGGTGGCTAAGTACCTGCCTCAGGCTCTCCAGAATCCCGACGACCTCACCGCCCGCTATTATCTGCTTTACGCCTCTCTTATAGCGGGGATATGCTTCGACAACGGCTTGCTTCACTTCACCCACGCCCTGGAGCATCCTCTGAGCGGAGTGAAGCCCGATCTGGCCCACGGTCTGGGTCTCGCCATGATCCTCCCCGCCGTGCTGCGCCAGATATACGTGGCTCAGCCCGAGGTCCTGGCGGAGCTCTACGCCCCTATAGTATCGGACCTCAAGGGCATTCCCGCCGAGGCCGACATGGTGGCTCGCAAGGTCGAGCGTTGGCTCTACGACATGGGAGTCACCTCCAAGCTCTCCGACGAGGGCTACACCGACGCGGACGTCCCCAAGTTGGTCAAACTGGCTCAGACCACCCCGTCGCTGGACGGACTGCTCTCCATGGCTCCTATTCCTGCCGGAGCGGACGTCATTGAGAGGATCTACCGGGACTCGATGAACCCCTACGGGTGCTGCTGCTGATCTTTAAATCAAAAGAGGAGAGGCGACCCAGCTGGGTTGCCTCTCCTCTTTTTTATTTTTCGTCCGTTTTGGGAAAGTCCTTCTTCTTCATCGATAGGGATAGCCTCTTTCTCTTCAGGTCTACGTCCAACACCGCTACCTCCACCGTCTGTCCCGGCTTGGCCGCCTGATGGGGGTCCTTTACGAAACGATCGGACAGGCGACTGACGTGGACCAGGCCGTCCTGGTGAACTCCGACGTCCACGAAGGCTCCGAAGTCGGTTACGTTGGTCACTATCCCCGGCAGCACCATACCGGCCTTAAGGTCCGACAGCTCCGACACGGAAGGATCGAAGGAGAAGAGCTGAAGCCTTTCCCTAGGATCCCTACCGGGCTTAGCCAGCTCTGACAGTATGTCGTTCACCGTAGGCAGTCCCACGTCTCCTCCGACGTAGCGACCGGGATCTATGGATTTTCGCAGTTCCCTGTCCTCCAGAAGGTCCGAGATGGACCTGCCCAGATCTTCGGCCATGGAGTTGACCAGGTCGTATCTCTCGGGGTGGACGGCGCTGTCGTCAAGAGGATGGGAACCTCCCCTGATCCTGAGAAATCCCGCCGCCTGTTGGTAGGTCTTTGGTCCCAGGCCGGATACCTTCAACAGATCCTTTCTGGTCTTGAAGGGACCTTCCTTTCGTCTTCTCTCGACCACAGACTTGGCCAGCTTGAGGCTCAGTCCGGAGACGAAGGAAAGAAGCTGAGGGCTGGCGGTATTGACCTCCACCCCTACGGAGTTGACGCAGGACGCCACGACGTCGTCCAGTGCCTTCTTCAGTTCCTTCTGGTCCACGTCGTGCTGATACTGGCCCACCCCGATGGATTTCGGGTCCACCTTCACCAGCTCCGCCAGAGGATCCATCAGCCGCCTGCCGATGGAGACCGCCCCCCTATAGGAAACGTCGAGGTCGGGAAATTCCTCTCTAGCCAGGGCGGAAGCCGAATATATGGAAGCTCCGCTCTCGTTGACCGAGTATATCTCGGCTCCCTCGGGCAGACAGTCCTTCAGGAACGACTCCGTCTCCCTTCCGGCCGTTCCGTTGCCCACCGCGACCGCTTCTATGCCGTATTGGACGAACAACTTGGCCACGCTTTCCATAGCCTGCTCTCGTCTGGCCTGAGAAGTGTGGGGGAAGACCGTTTCGTGATGGACCATCTCTCCGGTCTCGTCCAGACAGACCAGCTTGCATCCCGTCCTGAACCCCGGATCCAGGGCCATCACCCTTTTCTGTCCCAGAGGAGGGGCCATCAGAACCTCCCTGACGTTCTTGACGAAAACGGAGATAGCTTCTCTGTCGGCCTTGCTTTTCAGGGCCTTTCTGGCCTCTGTCTCCATAGAGGACTCCAGCAGTCTCTTGTAGCCGTCCTCCACCGCCTCTTTCACCTGATTGGAATCGGCTTTTTCGCCCTTGACGAATCGGCTCTCCAGTCTGTGGATGGCCGCCTCCTGAGGAGGACGGACAGACACGGAGAGAACTCCCTCAGATTCGCCTCTGAACATCGCCAGTATCCGGTGGGACGGGGCCTTCGCCATGGGCTCCTCCCAGTCGCTCCAGTCGGCGAAACGAGCCCCTTCCTCCTCCTTGCCCGGTTTCATCTTGGCCTTCAGGGTTCCTCGTCGGACGAAAAGGGCCCTCATCTCCATCCTGGCCTCTCCGTTCTCGCTTATCTCCTCGGAGATGATGTTTCTCGCTCCCTCGAGAGCCTCCTGGATCGAGTTCACCCCCTTTTCCTCGTCCAGAAAGCGGGATGCCTCCGCCTCGAGGTCGGCGCCCTCCTGAGACATTATGATCCGAGCCAGAGGCTCCAGACCCTTCTCCCTGGCTACCGTCGCCTTCGTCCGTCTCTTGGGTCGGAAGGGCAGGTATATGTCCTCCAGGGCGGTCATGGTTCCCGCCTTATCCAGCTTGGCCTTAAGCTCCTCCGTTAGAAGGCCTCTCTCCTCCAGGGAGCTCACCATGGATGCCCGACGTTTGTCCGTCTCGGCGAGCCTCTCCAGACCGTCCCTTATTCCCGCTATGGCGACCTCGTCCAGGCTTCCAGTCGCCTCCTTGCGATAACGGGCTATGAAGGGAACGGTGCATCCTTCCTCCAACAAGGCCGCCGTGGCCTCGACGTTCTTTCGGGGTATGCGGAGCTCCTTGGCCAGGATCTCCTGGTGAGATAGTTTCATATCTTAAAATCGCCTCCGTATTAGTCGAACCGTATCGATCTTACATAATACAGCAAAGGTCTGGAAAAATGGGGTAGAAAGGGTTATCTTGTCTATGGTAGCGATACTTCAGGAGGTGTATTTATTGTCCATTTACAGAGGGCTCGCCATGACCGTGGCGGGCAGCGATTCGGGAGGTGGAGCGGGGATCCAGGCGGACCTCAAGACCTTTGCGGCCCTGAGGGTCTTCGGAACCTCCGCTTTGACCGCCGTTACGGCTCAAAACAGCCTGGGAGTTCAGGCCATACACGATATACCGTCTGAGATTGTATACGAGCAGATGAAATCGGTCTTGTCCGACTTCTCCGTAGGGGCGGTCAAGACCGGCATGTTGGGAAAAACGGATGCCATAGGAGCGGTCTGTCGGGCCGTAAGGGATTTCTCCGTCCATAAGCTGGTGGTGGATCCGGTGATGATAGCCCAGAGCGGCGACTCTCTCATCCAGGACGACGCGGTATCGGCTATAAAGGAGGAACTGCTGCCTCTGGCCACCCTGGTGACCCCCAACGTCCCGGAGGCGGAGAGACTAAGCGGACTGGAGGTCCCCGACGTGGAGGGCATGATCGCAGCGGCCTCCGCCATAGCAGGAATGGGACCTCAGGCCGTGTTGGTAAAGGGAGGTCATCTGGAGGGCGAGAAGGTGGTCGACGTACTGTGGACCTCGGGTAAACCGATCAAGTTCGAGTCTCCCAGAATAGACACGGAAAACAACCACGGAACCGGCTGCACCCTCAGCGCCGCCATAGCCGCCGAACTTGCTGCCGGATGCGAGCTGGATCTGGCGGTGGAAAGAGGTCGGGCCTATCTCATGATGGCCCTGGAGAGGGGCTTCAAGCCCGGCAAGGGATACGGCCCCACCGGTCACGCCGTGACCCCCGATTGGGTTAAGAAAGGAGAGTAGAGCATGAACGTACCGGAAAGACTGAACCATTGCTGGAGCAAGGTAGCCCAGAGAAAGCCCCTGGTCTACCACGTTACGAACTTCGTGGCCGCTCCCTATCAGGCCGATCTGTGCCTGGCCATAGGGGCCTCTCCCATAATGGCCCCCTCCGAGGAGGAGGCCAGCGAGATGGTACAGGCCGCCGACGTGGTCCTGGTGAACATAGGAACCCCCACGATCCAGTCGATGGAGACGATTCGAACAGCCATGAAAACCGCCGCCGACACCGGAACCCCGGTCGTTCTCGATCCGGTGGGCTACGGAGCCACCGCCAGGAGGATAGCCCTGGTAGACGAGATCCTCCAGCGTTATCCAGTGGCCATAGTTAAGGGAAACTCGGCGGAGATAGCTCTGATGGCCGGATGTCACGGTGGACTCAGAGGAGTGGACGCCACCGGAATGTGTCGTTCAGACAACGCCGTGTTTCGACTGGCAAGGAAGTACGGCACGGTCGTGGCAGCCACGGGAAAGGTGGACTACGTCAGCGACGGGAACAAAGTTCTGGAGGTCCACGGAGGTAGCGATATGATGGAAAAGATCACCGCAGGAGGCTGTGCCGTCGGCTCCCTTCTGGCAGCAATACTCGGAGCCAGTGGAGACGCCTTGGCTGCCGCTATAGCCGGACTGATCGCCATGGGGGTCGCCTCCGAGAGGGCCATGGAAGCCGGTCCGGGAAGCTTCAAAACCTCCATAATAGATCAGCTATACGGAATGTCCAAGACCGGCCTCGGCGAGATAGAGGGACGGCTCAGGCTTCAGGACAGGATTGCCGGTTAGCCATGGATCCTAAAATCCTCACTCTTTACGTGATTCCCGACAGGCGGCTGGGAGCCCCTTGTTCCATATTGGAGCAGACCTTCGCCGCTCTCGAAGGGGGAGCCACAGCCATACAGCTTAGAGACAAGGATCTGAGCGCTCGGGAACTGACCGATCTTGCCTCCCGAATGACCGAGATGTGCCGGAAAAAAGGGGCCAAGCTTTTCGTCAACGACCGCCTGGACGTGGCCCTGGCGGCCGGGGCGGACGGATGCCACCTAGGTCAGTCCGATCTGCCTTTGGCCGCCGCCAGAAAACTGGCCCCGAGGCCCTTTCTTCTCGGCCGATCCGCCAGGACCGTTGAACAGGCCCGTATAGCCTTGGAGGAAGGGGCGGACTATCTGGGAGTCGGGGCGGTCTATCCAACCGGAACCAAGGACGACGCCTCTGTCATAGGTGTAGAGGGGCTGAAAACAGTGGTGGAGTTTACCTCTCTGCCGGTGGTGGCGATAGGCGGCATAGGCTCCTCCTCGGTTCGTGAGGTCATGGCGACCGGGGCCTCGGGCGTCGCGGTGGTCTCCGCCGTCGTTGGAACCCCCGATCCCACCTCATCGACGGTGGAGCTTCTAAAACTGACGACAAAACCGTGACAGAGTCGTTGCCTGGACGACCTGCACGGAGGGGATGATTCGCGGTGAACCTCGATTTCAGGACCGTAGTCTTAGGCGGGGTGATACTGTTTTGCGTCTGTACCCTGCTGGTGGGCTCTCTATGGCGACAGACCAGAAGTAGATTCGACGGACTGGGGCATTCTTTTGTAGGATTCATACTGATATCGACAGGACTGGCCCTTATGTTTCTTAGGGGACGTATCTGCCCCTTCATATCGGTCGTGGTGGTCAACGGGCTCCTTGTGTTGGGGATCATCGCCGGTCTGGTCGGGCTGGAAAGGTTCCTGGAAATCTACCGCTCCCATCGGAGAGACCTAGCTATCTGGGCCCTGTTCGTGTCTTTCATAGCCTACTTTGCCTACGTCGATCCCAGTACCCCTAAAAGGATTATCTGCTTTTCCGTAGTCTTGGTCTATTTTTCCTGGCGATACATAAAAACATCCATCATAGATGTCGACAGTTCCACCAGAAAGACGACCTTCGGGATCGGAGTGGCCTTCACGGGATTCCTGATCCTGGGGCTTTCGAGGATCGGAGCGGCCATCTTTCTATATCGTGATCTCCATTCTCTGGAGCTCCCTTCGGGAACACTGGAGGTGCTCCTGGGCTACTCCCAGCATGCCCTGGTAGTGCTCTGGGCCTATGGACTCACACTCATGGTGAATAGCAGGCTGATGGCGGAGCTCGATAGGGAAAGGGTTAAGTTTTCGTCCATATTCGACGGGGCTCCTCACGCGATAGCTCTTACCAGACGGTTCGACGGCATGGTTATCGATTTCAATCGGGAGTTTTCCAGGCTTCTTGAACTGGAAGAGGGGCAGATACTTGGAAGAAACACCGTAGAGCTTGGTTTTTGGGGATCCTCCGAGGAAAGGTCTCGCATAATAGACGGCATAAAGTCTAATGAATCGATCAAGGCCGTGGACGTCAGGCTGAGACGTTCCAAGGGGAGCGACATGATAGGATCTCTTTTCGTCGACCTGGTGTCGGTGAACGGAGAGGGAGTGTTGCTCTCCACGATAATGGACGTCACGGAACAGAGAAAGATGGAGCTGCAGATAGCGAAAATGGCCCAAACCGATCCACTGACGGGGCTGTTGAACCGAGCGGCCTTCTCCGAAGAGGTCGATCGAGCCATGGAAGAGGCATCGTCTGAGGAAGAAAAGCTGTCCCTCATGTTTTTGGACCTCGACGGTTTTAAGCCGGTGAACGACGACTTCGGCCACGCCGTAGGCGACGTCGTGCTCTGCCAGGTGACGGAGAGAATGGCAAAAAACGTGGGGAGCGAAGGAACCTTAGGCAGGATCGGCGGCGACGAGTTCGTGGTACTCCTTCCCTTCGGAGAAAAACGGGCAGGGTCCGTGGGAGAGGACATAAGACTCGCTCTGGAAAGGCCCTTCGATGTGGACGGACGATCTATCGAGATATCCTGTAGCGTCGGCATAGCGGTCTATCCGGATCACGGAAAAGACGAAATAGAGCTGGCAAAAAACGCCGATCATGCCATGTATATGGTGAAAAAGGCGGGAGGCAACGGAGTAGGGGTGTTCGGACAGACGACTTTTGACGGCGGTTGGAGACGGAAGGGAGAGCGAGATAGATGGTTTTAGATCGCATCGTCCTGGTAAGGGGCGACATAACCGAGATGGACGTTGACGCCGTAGTCAACGCCGCCAACACGTCTCTTCTGGGCGGAGGCGGGGTGGACGGGGCCATCCACAGGGCGGCCGGACCGGAGCTGCTCGAGGCCTGTCGACCTCTGGGCGGCTGCGCCACCGGAGACGCCAAGATAACCATGGGTTACGGACTCCCTGCCAGATACGTCATACACACCCCCGGCCCGGTGTGGCACGGAGGACAACACGGCGAGGCGGAGCTTCTGGCTTCCTGCTACAGAAGAAGCCTGGAGCTTGCCAGGGACCACGACTGCAAGACCGTGGCCTTTCCCGCCATAAGCTGCGGCGTCTACGGCTACCCGGTGGAACAGGCCTGCTCGGTTGCATTGAAGACAATAACTGACTTCCTTAAAGACGACGACAGTCTGGAGAAGGTGTATCTGGTGGCCTTCGGTGACGAGGTGGCGGAAAGGTATCGTGAGCTGGGGGTGTAACGATAGTCCCTGATACAACCGCTAAAAGAAGGAGGAGCATCTTGGAGATACTTAACAACCTGACGTCCCTTTGGGGAGATGACCTTAAGAAAAAACTGGCCCCAGGAGTCAGGCTGAAGATCGCCGCCTCCTGCTTTTCCATATATGCATACGAAGCACTAAAAGAGGAGTTTCAGGACATAGAGGGCCTCGAGTTTATCTTCACCGCACCGACCTTTGTGCCCGACGAGGTCAGCGACAAGTTATCCAAACAGCGACGAGAGTTCTTCATTCCCAAGGAGAGACGGGAGAAAAGCCTTTACGGAAGCGAGTTTGAGATACAGCTCAGAAACAAACTCAACCAGAGAGCCATAGCCAAAGAATGCGCCCGATGGATAAGGGCTAAGGCCCGTTTCCGCTCCAACGGTACAAAATCGCCGATGCAGCAGTTCGCCTGTCTAAAGGGAAAGCAAGAGGCGGTATATACGCCTATACAGGGGTTTACCGCCGTAGACTTGGGATATCAGTCCAGCGATGCGGTATCCAACTTCATCAACTGTATGGACGAAGCCCCCATGGCCCAATCCTACCTCCAGCTCTTCGACCAGCTCTGGCAGGACAACGACAAGCTCAAGGACGTAACCGACGTCCTTTGCTCCCATATAGAATCGGTCTATCAGGAAAACTCCCCGGAGAGGATCTACTTTTTCATCCTACATAACCTCTTTCGGGAGTTTCTGGAGGACCTAGACGAAGATGTCCTCCCAAAGGAGCTTACAGGCTACAAAGACAGCGTTGTATGGAACAAGCTTTTCAACTTTCAAAGAGACGCGGCGATCGGCATCATAAACAAGCTGGAGACCTACAACGGATGTATACTGGCGGACAGCGTAGGCCTGGGGAAAACCTTCACCGCCCTTGCGGTCATAAAATATTACGAGCTGAGAAACCGTTCCGTTTTGGTGCTGTGCCCTAAGAAACTGGCGGACAACTGGCTGAACTACAACCGCAACCTCAAGACCAACGTCCTGGCCGCCGATCGACTTAACTACGACGTCCTCTGTCACACCGACTTACAGCGGACAAAAGGGGAATCTCTAGGTATGCCCTTGGACCGGGTCAACTGGGGAAACTACGACCTTGTGGTCATAGACGAATCCCATAACTTTCGCAATAACGACGCATTCAAGGACAGGGAGACCAGGTATCAGAGGCTCATGAACTCGGTTATAAGGGACGGAGTAAAGACCAAAGTCCTCATGCTATCCGCAACCCCGGTAAACAACCGCTTTAACGACCTAAAAAACCAGCTCGCCCTGGCCTACGAGGGCAACTCGGACAACCTCACGGAAAAGCTAAAAACCGACAAGGACATAGACGACATCTTCAGACGTGCTCAGATGGCCTTCAACCAGTGGAGCAAACTTCCGCCGGAGGACCGCACCGCCCAGGCCATACTGGACTCTCTGGAGTTCGACTTCTTTGAGCTTTTAGACAGCGTGACCATAGCCAGGTCCAGAAAACACATAGAGACCTTTTACGACACCAAAGACATCGGCCCCTTTCCCAAAAGGAGACCGCCCCTCTCCTTCCGGTGTCCGATGTCCCTGAAAAACGACGTAATAGAGTTCGACGAGATATTCGAGCGTCTCTCTATGCTTAACCTATCGGTCTATGCCCCGACCAGCTACGTTTTACCCAGCAGGCTATCCAAATACGAAGAGCTTTACGACACCTCCGCCCAAGGTGGAAAGGTAAGGTTTAGGCAGATAGACCGAGAGAGAAGCCTTCAGAGCCTCATGACCGCCAACCTCCTAAAAAGGCTGGAAAGCTCGGTGTCCTCCTTTCGCCTTTCCCTGATCGCCCTTAAGGGTAAACACGACTCTATTCTGGCCAAGATAGAGACCTTCAGATCCCTGGGAAAAGGCTCCTCCGTCGAATCTCTCTCGGAGGGACTGGAACGGTTGGACCCGGAGGACGACGATTTGCTGGATATGGAACTAGAGGGGGTTATCGAGGGGAAGGTCAAAATAGACATGGGCGATATGGATCTGCTCTCATGGGAGAACGACCTTAGAGGAGACGTCGTGATAATCGAGGGGCTTCTTTCGGAGATGGATAAAATCGGTCCAGAGAAAGACGCCAAACTCGACCACCTCAAAAGACTTATAGCCCAAAAGATAGCCAACCCCATAAACAGCGGCAACAAAAAGGTTCTAATATTCTCCGCCTTCGCCGATACGGTGAACTATCTTTACGAAAACCTTGCCCCAGAGCTTTGGGAAAGGCTTCAGGTCCACACAGGACGGATAACCGGAAAGGACAGCCCTAAAACTACCGTCGGCCGAGGCCACGATTTTCAGGGTATACTAACTTTGTTCTCGCCGATATCCAAGGAAAAAGCAACCTTGATGCCTCAAGAGCCGGAGGAAATAGACGTCCTCATAGCCACCGACTGCATCTCCGAGGGGCAAAACCTCCAGGACTGCGACTATCTGATCAACTACGATATCCACTGGAACCCCGTTAGGATAATTCAGAGATTTGGGCGAATCGACCGTATCGGCTCGCCTAACGAGACGATACAGCTGGTGAACTACTGGCCCGACATAAGCCTTGACGAGTACATAAACCTGAAAGAAAGGGTCGAGAACCGGATGGTCATAGTTGACGTCACCGCCACCGGAGACGACGACGTCCTGTCCGCCCGGGCAAACGACGTCATGTACCGAAAAGAACAGCTAAGGCGACTCCAGGAGGAGGTTCTCGACCTGGAGGACCTGAAAACAGGGGTCAACATCACCGACATGGGGCTGAACGACTTTCGGATGGACCTTATAAACCACATCAGGGAAAAAGGAGACCTATCGGCGATCCCAAACGGAATGCACGCAGTAGTGCCGGCGGATCCCCAAAGGGGGCTCACCTCGGGGGTGGTGTTCGTTTTAAAGGCCCTGGGCAAAGCCTCCAGGGACGGGCAAAACAGGCTCTACCCCTTCTACATGGTCTACATATCGGACAAAGGGGACATACTGGCCGACCAAACCGAGGTTAAAAGGATACTCGACCTGATCCGAACGGGATGCAAGGGAAAGGATCAGCCGGTGATAACCCTCTGCGACTGCTTCAACAGAGAGACCGACGACGGAAGAGACATGGAAACCTATTCCCGCCTCCTGGACGGAGCGGTCAGGTCCATGGCGGAGGTCAAGGAGGAAAGGGACATAGACAGCCTCTTCTCCGGCTTCACCACCACCGCCCTTACCGAGACCATCGGAGGGCTTGACGACTTCGAGCTTATCGCTTTTTTGGTGATCAAGGAGGATGTGTGATGGACTTTCTCCTGATCTTTCCCGACAGGGCGAGGCTGGACAAAAACGTCCCTAAAACCGCCATCTACGCCCACAGTAGCCCGACGAAAAGACAAAAAGAGCTGTTCGTCGCTCAGGTGGACAGCATAACCTGGGCCTATAAACTGTCCACCGAGACGGCAAACCTGCCTCAAGGGGAGACGGTGAAAGAGCTCCAGGTTTTTAACGTACAGCTCAAAGGGCAATACCTGGACGAAGAGGTGCTCAATGTAGTGGACAGGTCCATACCGTCCCCTATCCTCTACGTCATAAGGGGACAAGGGGAGGTCGAATACGCCTCAGCCTACAAAAGGCAAAGCCGTTCCGACCGATCGGAGCTGGTTATAAGCAAACCCTTCTTCTCCGGTCGGTTCTCCGAGGGCTCGACCGCTCGGCCCATGCCGGTGGCACTGAACCTGGAGGCCCTATATCACCGCCTGCTGGAAAACCTGATCGGCCTTGCCAGAAGGCCCGGTGAGACCATGGACCATCTAGTGAAGAGGGCCGAGAGGGTGGCATCCCTAAAGAGGGAAGCTGCCCTCTTGAACGTCAAGATCGATAGGGAGAGACAGTTCAACCGAAAGGTGGACATGAACAGGGAACTCAATTCGCTGATCAAGAAAATAGAGGAGAATTGCCGTGAATAAGCTTAAGATGCACAGCCCCAACATAACCGACGAAAACGTGGCGAAACTGGCGGAGATATTTCCCAACTGCGTCACAGAAGGCCCGAACGGTATGTCCGTCGACCTAGACCTTTTGAGACAGGAGCTGTCCGACCACGCAGTGGAGGGCCCTAGGGAGAGGTATCGCCTGGACTGGCCGGGCAAAAGACAGTCTATACTGACAGCCAACACCCCGACAAAAAACACCCTTCGTCCCTGTCGAGAGGAAAGCGTCGATTTCGACGACACCGAAAACCTGTTTATAGAGGGCGACAACCTGGAGGCCCTCAAGCTACTACAGGAGAACTATCTGGGCAAGGTCAAGATGATCTACATCGACCCTCCCTACAACACCGGAAACGATTTCATCTACAACGACAGCTTCTCCACGGACAAAGAGGAGCACGACAGAAGGAGCGGAGTCAAAGACGACGAAGGCAACGTCCTCTTCGACGAGGAAAAATGGCAGAAGAACTCCGACTCCAACGGCAGATACCACTCGGACTGGCTGAGCATGATGTACCCCAGGCTCAAGCTGGCCAGGAATTTGCTGAGGGAGGACGGGGTTATTTTTATAAGCATAGACGATAACGAAGCCCATAACCTGCGAAAAATATGCGACGAGGTGTTTGGAGAGCAGAATTTTATAGCTCAAGTTATATGGGAAAAGGGTCGTAAAAACGATGCAAAATTCTTTTCTGTTGGTCATGAATATATCCTAGTTTATGCAAGAAACCTCCTCTCTATTAGAGAAAAAGGTGAGATCTGGCGCGAGGAAAAACCAGGAGCTAGGGACATCTGGGATGAATTTTTAAGACTTAAGAATATTCATGGAGATAACTACGATAATATCGAGGCAGATTTAGGTAAATGGTATTCAAACTTACCCAAAAGCCACCCAGCAAAAAAATGGTCTCGATATAGACGTGTGGATCAGTTTGGCCCTTGGAGAGATAGAGATATTTCCTGGCCAGGAGGAGACGGGCCTAGATACGAAGTTCTACATCCAAGTACAAAACAGCCATGCACGATACCAGAAGCAGGCTGGAGATATTCATCTCCAGAGGAAATGCAACGTCAGATCAAGCTTGGTTTGGTGGCGTTTCGTTCTGATCATACAGAGCCGCCTTTTCGAAAGGCTCATATCCGTCCAATTCCGGGGGAGGTCTTAGAAATTTCCTGTGAGGATGACTATGAGATAGGAGAGGAATATGACGACATTGGGTTTGCCAATCAGGTTCGTGGCTCATACTTTTATAAGCAGTCTCAGGTTGCGGTCAAACACCTCAGGGACATTATGGGAGCTAAAGTATTTAACAACCCCAAAGATCATGAGGAAATTTCAAGATTAATTGAATACACCACACCAAATGATAAAAAATCAATAATACTTGATTTTTTTGCTGGATCAGCCAGTACTGCCGAATCAATTTTAAAGATAAACAGTAATTGTGGTACGAACCACCGATTTATCATGGTGCAATTACCTGAGCCACTCCAGTGTGGAACTATTTCTGGATCTGCTAAGAAAACGAGCCAAGCGGCGATAAAAATGTTAGAGAAGATCGGACTGCCTCTGACAATTTCAGAACTCTCAAAGGAGCGGATCCGCCGGGCCGGAAAGAAGATCCTTGAGGGAGAGTGTCATCAGGATTGGAATAAGGACGTAGGCTTCCGTGTCCTGAAGGTGGACTCCTCCAACATGGCCGACGTCTATTACGCCCCGGAGGAGATGGACAGGGAACAGCTTCTTCTGATGGACGACAACGTCAAGGAGGAGCGGACCTCCGAGGATCTGCTGTTTCAGGTGATGCTCGACTGGGGGCTGGAGCTCTCCCTCCCCATAAAGGTTGAGGAGATCGGGGGCAAAGAGGTCTACTTCGTGGACGACGACGCCATCGCCGCCTGTTTCGACCGGTCCGGCGGCATAACCGAACCCTTCGTCAGAGAGCTGGCGGCCCGTCATCCCCTTCGAGTGGTATTCCACGACGGCGGCTTCGAGGACGACGGGGTCAAGATAAACGTGGAACAGATATTCAAAGCTCTCTCCCCAAAAACCGAGGTGAGGACCATATGACCGATAAAAGCCGAAGCAGGATTATACGAAACAGCACGGCGGAGTTTCTCATCTTCTCCTCTCAGACCAAGGGGGACGGCATAGAGGTCAGATACGAAGAGGAGACCGTCTGGTTGACCCAGAAGTTGATGGCGACCCTTTTCGACGTGGACGTCCGAACCGTAAGTGAGCATCTAAAGAATATCTTCCAAAGTGGGGAGTTGCAGGAGGCATCAGTTATCCGGAAATTCCGGATAACTGCCTCGGACGGGAAAAAATACCTCACCCAGTTTTACAATCTCGACGCCATCATCTCCGTCGGCTACAGGGTCAACTCCCTCAGGGCAACCCAGTTTCGCCGCTGGGCCACAGACGTTCTCCGTCGGTTCGCACTGAGAGGATACGTCATCGACAGAGAGAGGATGGAAAACGGTTCTTTCCTAGGGGAGGACTATTTCGAGCATCTCCTGGAGGAGATCAGGGAGATCCGCCTCAGCGAGAGACGGTTCTATCAAAAAATCACCGACATCTACGCCACCAGCGTGGACTACGATAAAAACGCTCCAGCCACAAGGGAGTTCTTCGCCAAGGTCCAGAACAAGCTCCACTTCGCCATCCACGGCCACACCGCGGCGGAGCTGATTATGGAACGGGCGGACAGCTCGAAAGAGAGAATGGGGCTTACCTCCTGGAAGAACGCCCCGGAGGGAAAGATACTGAAGTCCGATGTATCGGTGGCGAAAAACTATCTCACTAAAGACGAGCTCCATTCCCTCGGGCGGATCGTCAACGCCTATCTGGACCTCGCGGAGGAGAGAGCTAAGCGAAAGATACCGATGACCATGGAGGACTGGGCTAAACGGCTGGACCGGTTCCTGGAGTTCGACGAAAGGCAGGTTTTGCAGGGAGCGGGAAAGGTGGCCATGGACACCGCCAAGGCCAAAGCTACCGACGAGTTTGAGAAATATCGGATTGAACAGGATCGGCTCTTCGAGAGCGACTTCGACAGAATGGTCAAAGGCATTGAGGGAGGTTCGGACGATGACCGCTCATCCTCTGAAACTGAAGTTTAAAAAACAGGAATATCAGTCCATGGCCGTCAAAGCGGTGGTGGACTGTTTTAAGGGACAGCCGAGAATCTCCTCAGTTTCCCATAGGATAGACCCAGGCGTTGAAAATGACCTGGACAGACAGAAAACCGAAGACAAACTGCTGGAACATAAGGGATTCGGCAACGCACCCATAGCCCTGTCGGACGGCGCCCTGCTTGAAAACATCCAAGAGGTCCAAAGACGGCAGAATCTCCCTATATCAACGGAGCTGGTCAAGGACAAGATAAGCTCCATAAATCTGGACGTGGAGATGGAGACCGGAACGGGAAAGACCTACTGCTACATCAAGACGTTTTTCGAGATGAACAGAGAGTACGGATGGAGCAAGTTTATCGTGGTGGTCCCCAGCATCGCCATAAGGGAGGGCGTCAAAAAGTCCCTGGAGATAACCTCCGATCACTTTCTCGAGGAGTACGGCAAAAGGATAAAGTTTTTCGTCTACGATTCCTCCAGACCTCACGAGCTGCTGAATTATTCGTCCGATGCAGGTATCAACGTAATGGTCATAAACATCCAGGCCTTCAACGCCAGGGGCAAGGCCAACAGGAGGATCTACGAGTGTCTTGACGACTTTCAGAGCAGAAAGCCCATAGACGTGATCAAGGCCAACCGTCCTATATTGATCCTTGACGAGCCCCAGAAGATGGAGGGCAAAAAGACCCTGGAATCTCTGGGAAACTTCGACCCCTTGATGATCCTTCGATACTCGGCAACCCATAAGACCCAGCACAACAAGGTCTACAGGCTGGACGCCCTGGACGCCTACAACCAGAAGCTGGTAAAGAAGATCTCCGTCAGGGGAATATCCGTAAAGGGCCTTGCTGGAACCTACGGCTATCTCTATCTCGAATCGATCCAGATATCCCGAAAAAACCCCGTCGCCAGGCTGGAGATGGAGGTAAAGCAGGGCAACGGCATCAAAAGGCAGATCAGAAAGGTCTCCGTCGGAGACGATCTGTACGTCCTGTCCAACGGCCTTAGCCAATATAAGGGCTACACCATATCGGAGATCGACTGGGGCAGGGATATTGTGAGCTTCACCAACGGCCTGGTCCTGGAGTCGGGGGAGGCGGTCGGCGAGGTCAATGAAATGGAGCTCCGTCGCATCCAGATAAGGGAGGCTATCGGTGCCCATCTTGAAAAGGAGAGACGGCTTTTCCCTCTTGGCATAAAGGTGCTGTCGCTTTTTTTCGTGGACGAGGTGGCAAAGTATCGAGTCTACGAAAACGGTCACAAGAAGCGGGGCGAATACGGAAAGATCTTCGAGGACGAGTACCGGGCCTGCGTCGACGAGGCGATGTCCACTTTGGATATTGGATCAAACAAGGATTATAAAGAATATCTTGAGGGTATCGGCGTAGAAAAAACCCATGATGGCTACTTTTCCATAGACAAAAAGTCCAAGCAATTGATCGATCCGTCTATCAAAAAAGTCAAAAACGAGTTTACCGGACAAAAGGAAGAGCTATCCTTCGACACCGACGCATACGATCTCATATTGAAGGACAAAGAGAGGCTTCTGTCCATCGACGAGCCGGTTCGCTTTATATTTTCCCACTCCGCCCTCAGGGAGGGATGGGACAATCCCAATGTGTTCGTCATATGCGCTTTGAAACACAGCGACAACACCGTATCCCGTCGACAGGAGGTCGGCCGCGGGCTCAGGCTTTGCGTGGACCGGAATGGAGAGAGACAGGATGATCCCAATACGGTACATAATACAAACGTCTTGACCGTGGTCGCCAGCGAAAGCTATAGGGACTTCGTCTCGGGCCTCCAAAAAGATATCAGAGAGACTCTATCCTCAAGACCAAAGATGGCGGATATGGCCTATTTTAAGGGGAAATTCGTCTCGACCGAATCAGGTCCGCTTACCTTGTCCTCCGAGATGGCGAGAAAGATAGAATTTTATCTGATAAAGCAGGGATATGTGGACGAGTCGATGCATATAACCCAGGCTTATCACGACCGTAAGGAGCAGGGAAAACTGGCTGAGCTTCCGGAGGATCTTAAGCCGATGTCGGAGGCTATCTTTGTACTGATCGACGGGGTCTTCAGCGAGGGCGCGGGACCACAAATCTCCAACGATAGAGGTAAAAAGACGAATTCGTTAAATGAGAATTTTAAGAAAAAGGAGTTTCTGGAGCTCTGGAACAGGATAAACAAAAAGGTGGTCTACGGAGTGGAGTTCGATTCCACCGAGTTGATCGATAAATGCATAGTCGCTCTGGATCAAGAACTAAGGATATCTCCCCTCGAATACGACGTCGTTTCGGGAGATCAGAAGGATCAGCTTACCTACGACGATATGGTGTCTTCCGGTAGCTTCAAGGTCGCACGTAAGGAGAGAAAGAGAAGCAGCTCTGCGGTCTACACCACGGTTAGGTACGATCTTATCGGCGACATCGCCCGAGGGACCAAACTGACCAGAAAAACGGTGGTGGCAATTCTCTACGGTGTCGAAAAAGCGGTGTTCGATCAGTTCAGGGCCAACCCCGAGGCCTTTATATCCGAATCGGTAAGGTTGATAAACGAGCAGAAAGCCACCGCCATAGTCGATCATCTGGTCTATGACGAGTTGGACGATAGTTACGATGTGGATATTTTTACCAAAGCTCAGGTAGGACAGGATCTCAGCGGTGCGGAGGGCCCCCTTGAGCGTCACATCTACGATTACGTCGTCACCGACTCCGATACGGAGCGTCGTTTCGCCAAGGATCTGGACGTTAGCTCCGAGGTTGTGGTTTACGCTAAGCTGCCCAAGGCGTTTTTCATCCCCACGCCGGTGGGAGACTACAACCCCGATTGGGCGATAGCCTTCAAAGAGGGGTCTGTCAGGCACATATACTTCGTGGCGGAGACCAAGGGGTCCATGTCATCCATGGATCTCAAGAAAATAGAACAGATAAAGATAGACTGCGCCAGGAAGTTTTTCCGTGAAGTAGGGACCATAGGAACGGCGGAGGACGTCAAATACGATGTTGTGGACAGCTATGACAGTTTGATGAAACTCGTAAATAAATAGCGGCTACCTAGGGAAATTGCCATCGGTCCGGCAAATACAGGACAGATGGCAGTCCTCTTTTAGGTCGATATCCTTAAGGGCTCTCTCGGCATTGATTTTATTTAGCTGAAAGATGTGATATATTTAGAGATAAAAAAGATATCGGGAGGTTGCCATGAGAGCCAATGAAGCCAGCATTCTGCAACTCATAAAGAATGCCTCGCAGTTTTCCATTCCCATATACCAGAGAACCTACTCCTGGACGACGAAGGAATGTTTGCAGCTCTGGGACGACGTCGTCAACGCCGGGGCAAAAGACGACGTTCCGTCCCATTTCATGGGCTCGATAGTGTATATCGCCCCCACTCGTGGAGGAACGGTGACGGCTCCGTCATCGTTGCTGGTGATAGACGGCCAGCAGCGGCTGACGACCTTGACCCTCTTGATCGCCGCTTTAGTGGGATTCCTTAAGTCCCTTCCGGACGATCAGGCCGAGCTCGTGGAGGGTTTTTCCCCCAATAAACTGCTCTATTATTACCTTCTGAACAGGGAGGAGGAGGGCGAAAAACGGTACAAGCTGATCCTTACCCAGACGGACAAGGAATCTCTGATGTCCATCGTTTCCGAGGACGCTTTGCCTGAAGATCATTCGGTACGTGTCGCGGATAATTTCAAGTTTTTCAGTGACCGTATTTTTGGGAATCCCGATGTTATAGTGCCTCTCTGTAAGGGATTGTCCAAGCTCATGGTCGTAGATGTAGAACTGGATAGAAACTACGATAACCCTCAGCTTATATTCGAGAGCATGAATTCCACCGGAAAAGAGCTGAGTCAGGCCGATCTGATAAGAAATTTCGTCCTTATGGGATTGGAGAATGGAGCTCAGACGGATCTTTACAGGAAATATTGGCGTCCTATGGAGCTTTCCTTCGGACAGGAAGCTTATTCTCAGTCTTTCGATGATTTCATGCGTCATTATCTAACATTGATCGCTGGAGAGATCCCCAATAAAAACGCGGTATACGAGGCATTTAAAAAATACTCCATAAACACGAAGACGGTAGCAGCTGGTATAGACTCTTTGCTATCGGATATAAGACGTTATTCTCGTTATTTCTGCGCAATGGCGTTGGGGTTGGAGCCTGATCCGAGCTTGAAAGAGGCCTTTTACGATCTTAGAAGCTTGAAGGTGGACGTTGCATATCCCTTTTTGTTGGGGCTTTATGATCGCTACGATAATGATTTACTTGAAAAAGAGGAGTTCCTCTCTATAGTTCGCATGGTAGAGTCCTACGTCTTCCGAAGGGTGATTTGTTCTATCCCGACGAACTCCCTTAACAAGACCTTTGCCGATTTTGCTCTACATGTGAGAGATTCCAACGGAGAGAATCTGATGGATTCCTTGGCTGTCCGATTTTGCACGTTTTCTTCCTATAAAAGATTTCCCGATGACGAAGAGTTCGGTAAAAATCTGCTTTCCGTCGATCTGTACAGCAAGGTTCGTACCCGTAGCTACTGTCTTAGAAAGTTGGAAAATCACAGGCGGAAGGAGAAAATCGGACCGAACGAGTACTCTATAGAACACATAATGCCTCAGAACAAGGACCTGTCCGGTCCATGGAAGGACGATCTGGGGCCCGATTGGGAAAGGATTCATGGAACCTGGCTGCATACCATCGGGAACCTCACCTTGACGGGCTATAACTCGGAGTACAGCGACAGGCCTTTTTGCGAGAAGAGGGATATGGAGGGCGGTTTCCGTTCCAGCCCGCTAAAGCTAAACGATGGACTAGGCCAGGTGGAGCGGTGGAACGAGGACGCCATAAAAAGTCGGGGCGAGGCCTTAAGTTATCTGGCCTTGAAGGTCTGGCCATCTCTGGAGGTTCCTCCTGAATTTGCCGAGATCAACGAAAAAACATCGTCTATAAATGGAAACGGTTACGGGATAGAGAATCATCCCTATCTTTATGTCGAAAGCGGGGATTATGTCCCGGGTATAAGGGAGCTTTTCGATTCTTTAAGGACCGAGATACTGGCCATAGACCCCTGTGTTACGGAGCATTTTTTAAAGCTTTACGTCGCCTACAAGGCCGATACGAATTTCGTGGATATAGTTCCCCAGAAGAGAGGACTTCGTTTGTCCTTAAACATGAAGTTCAGGGATTTGGTCGACGTTAAGGGGGTTTGTAGAGACATCACCGATGTCGGACGATGGGGCAACGGTGACGTGGAGTTGACCCTTTCGTCTAAGGAAGAGATCCCTTACGTAACGGGATTGATAAGGCAGTCTTTCGAGATTCAGATGGCGAGTGAGGCATAGGTGTTTGTCGTTTTGCTTTGAAAGGAGGCTCCTCGTTTGTTTTGAGGGGCCTCCTTTTATGGGGGGAAGGTGGCCTCAGGGTTTCAGCAGGTCGGGCACGGATAACAGGATAAACTCGTTGTCGTCTGCGATGTTTGGCTCTCGACTCGAGGAAAAGGGGTAGTTGTTGTCGTTTCCCACTATGATGTGCTCTTTATCGACTACATCTACGTTCTCTATGGTGAAGAACGGGAAGGTCAGCTTGCCGTTCGTGAGAGGCTTTCGGGCTAGCTTTTTGGGGTCCTCTATGGACATAAGGTCCACGTAGGACTGCTTTTCCACCGGGCCTCCTGCGTTGGAATCGCTCAGCGCCACACGGTATATCCTTTTGAACACCGCGGGGTTGGAGAAACAGTGAGTCGTATCGGAGGCTCCCACGGCACAGGTTTTGTCCGACGTTCCCTCTCCGTTGTCCCTCTCTATGATGAGGCCGTGGGTTTCGTCTATCATGTTGAAGTCTCCTATGGCATGGGCGTCGTCTTCCAGTACGAACTTCCAGCTTCTTCCGGTCCAGTCTTCCTTCTCGACGTCGAACTCGAGTATCCTGAGATATCCAGCGCCGTCGATCCTCTCGTAATCGCTTTTTTCTTCGTTCCAGAGGGCTCCCTCCAGAAGAGGATAGAGCTTTTTGCCGTCCGGGGAAGATGCCATGCCCTCGAAGCCCTTAGAGCGTGAGACCTGAAAACCGGTGGCTCCGTGGGGCTTCCCAGGGGAGGGCTGAGTCGGGTTGTCCGGGGATTTGACCACCTTGCCGTTCACCTTGGTCTCGAAAATCTCCAACACCTTGCCGTCCGCATCTGCCTTTATGAGGTAGGGGCCGAATTCGTCGCCTATCCAGAGATAACCTCCTGCGAACTGAAAGCTCTCTGTGTCGAAGTCGCTTCCTGTGAGGTATCGTCTCTCGGTACTCTCGTTGACGATGTGGAACGGGACGTTATGGTCCGGATCGTGGAGAAATATCGTCTTGGCCGGTTTGACCTTCCCCGTGGCGAAGTCTATCTCGTACTTGGTCAGGAAGAGCATGGAGTCGGGGGAGTTTGCCTTGCTTCCGAAGCCGTTGTCCGTCAGAACCCAGTAGCTTCCGTCGGCCATCCTCTTGATTCCGGAGTGTCCTTGTCTGGACTGTCCTTTGATGGGGAGGGTCTTCCCCGTCTCTCGATTGGCGGATTTACCCATGACAGCTCCAAGCTCGGTGACCCTCTTGCCGGTAGTGTATTTTCCGGCGACACGAAGGTCAGATGGAGCGTCTTCGGGAACCTCTACCGTCGAGGATGCCGGTAAAACCGCGTGGCCTGCCAGTACGGCGGGAACCTGTTTGACGTCGTCTCCCCATGCCTGTCCTCCTATGGCGAGACACAGTGCGAAAGGAGCTAGTGCGATAAGTCTTTTGCCTTTCATGTCGTGGAACCTCCTCTTGTCTTTCGGTATAGATCGAGACATCTTGGTTGCTTTCAGGGCCAATATAGCTTTTTCGTGTTTCACCGCGATAACGGAGGGGTTGCGGATAGGTCAAGGTTTCGTTGCCGTTATTCGAGGTCCCGTCGCGATACATATCCCTTACCTTTTCGAAACGGTTCCGTTGCGAAACGGTGGTAGCCTTTCAACTACCATATTCGCATACAGGAAGGTGAGTGTCGTGCAGATGAAGCTTAAATCCTTGGGGATCGCCGCGTCCCTGTCGGTCTTTACCCTTTTGAGCCCTCCGTCGTCGGAGGCTGAGGTAAGATCCTTTGCGCTTGAGAATCATTATGCCGTGCCGGGAGGACAGGTCGCGGAGATAGTGACAGCCACCCCGGACGGGATGAGCCTCTTCTACACCAACGCATCCGGCGAGAAGGTGGGCATACTGGATATATCCGACCCCGCCCGCCCGAGGGGTGAGGGGTCTATCGAGGTTTCGGGAGAGCCGACCTCGGCAGCTGTCAGCGTCGACGGGCGTTACCTGGCCGTGGCGGTTCGAAACGGCGATAACCTGAATACAGCGGCGCCGGGCACTCTGGGTATATACGATATATCCCTTCCCGATAAGCCCCGCCATCTGGGCGATGTTACAATCGGTGTCGGCCCGGATTCGGTGGCCTGTTCCGAGATAGAGGGAAAGATGGTCGTGGTCGTTGCCATAGAGGACGAGGAGAGCGACGAGGAGGGAGAGGCCACCCTCGGAGGGAAGCGTCCCGGAAGGGTCGACGTGGTGACCGTGAACCCCTCTGACGTTCCATCCTCCAATATTGCCTCGGTGGAACTTGGCCGGGAACTGCTCGGATCGGTGGAGGGGATTAACTACCCGGCGGATCCTCAGCCGGAGTTCGTGGCGATCTCGTCGTCGGGCACTGAGGCTGCCGTGTCGATCCAGGAGAGCAACGGTGTCGCCGTGATAGACATATCCGATCCGGCGAAGCCATCGATAAAAAAGGTGTTCTGTGCCGGAACGGTGGAGAGAAAGGTGGACTTGAAGAAGGACGGTTGGATAAGCTTTTCCGATAACTTCAAGGGACGCAGGGAGCCGGATGGCTTGACCTATTTATCCGTAGGGGGAAAGAGTTACATAGCTTTGGCCAACGAGGGAGATACCGGCCTTGAGACCTTCGGCGACGGGATCTACCCCGGCGGTCGGGGAATAAGCCTCCACGACACGGACGGCAAAGTCCTGTGGGATTCTGGCGTCGAGCTCGACATAGCCGCATCGCTGGTCGGTCACTACCCCGATGGACGTTCAAGCAAGAAGGGAGCGGAGATCGAGGGGGTCGCTTCGACGAGGATGTTCGGCGACGATCTGTTGATAGCTGCGTCGGAGAGGGGGTCCTTTCTGGCCGTCTACAGGGTCAGGGACGTATTTGCCCCGGAGCTGATAAAGATACTTCCTACAGGAAGCAGCCCCGAAGGGGTTATAGCTATCACGGGAAGACAGGACGGAAAACAGCTGATAGTCAGCGCCAACGAGGGAGATGGGACAGTCAACCTGTATTCGGTCAGCGATAAGGACGTCCCAGGCGATCCCTCCGACCTGACTCTGTCTTCCAGATCCGAGCCTTGGAGCGCCCTGTCCGGCTTCTCTTCCGACGGGAAACATATATATGCGGTTCCAGACAACGCCTGGAGCCCCTCTAGAATATGGAGAATAAGCATGTCGAGGACGGTGGACGGCGTGGCAGATATAGATGGGATGATCCCCATAACCAAAGAGGGGACCCCCGCTGCCTACGATCTGGAGGGCATCTGCTGGACGAAGGACGGTTTTTGGCTTGCCGGCGAGGGTAAGAATGCCTCGGAGAACCTGTTGATCTTCGTCGATCACGACGGGAAGGTCAGAGAGGAGCATCCCCTTCCTCAGGAGCTGATAGACGAATACGGAGATCCCGGCAAGTTCGGCTTCGAGGGAGTGGCTGCTTCCTCCGATGGATCTTTTCTGTACGTGGCGATGCAAAGGGGGTTCGATCACGACGATAAACGGGCGGCGATACTCCGTTTTTCGCCATCCGACGGAAGGTGGGAGGTTGCCTGGTATCCTCTGGACGATAACCCGGTGGATTCGAAGAAATACTGGATGGGGCTGTCCGATCTGTGTCTCGTAAAGAACGATAAACTGCTCGTTCTGGAGAGGGACAAAGGCAAGGGAGACCACGCTAAGGTCAAACGGGTGTGCTCCGTGGATCTGAGGGGATTTTCCAACGGATCGGTTTTGGATAAAAGACTGGTAAAGGATATCGTGGAATCTCACGGGTTGTTGTTGGAAAAGGCCGAAAGCCTATGTCTGTTCGATGGCGATATCTGGATGGCGATCGACAACGACGGAGCCGGATGGACCAGGATGTTGAATCTGGGCGGGTACGAATAGACTTTCGATCCTAAATATGGCGGTCTCCTTTCATCGGAGGCCGCCATATTTATTCGATCGATCCCGCTATAGATTTACGTCAAGTATCTCCAGTGCAGGTTTCAGCAGGTCGACCACGGTGAATTTAGGGGCGAAGACGACCTCCCGCTTTACCAGATTGGTGTCCTTTAAAAGATAGCAGAGTACCTCCGATGCCAGAATTGTTCCGGACAGCGCGCCTCCTACTCCCGTGGTGGGTACTTTTCCGGATTTCAAGGCTTCCTTTATCCTGGTCATGACGGTCTCGTCGAAGTGGTCGGCTATGAAGGACGGAAGAAGCCCTCCGTCGTCCCTGGATTTTTCCGCGACCTTGGCCCAGAATTCGCCTGGCATCATCCCTTCGGGCTCATGGGCCACCATTATGGCGCCGAACCCTATCGCTCCGGCGGTGAACAGTGGAACGTGAAATTTCTCGATCAGGCCGGAGGACATCGCTTTAACGTCCTGTCCTTTTTCGGCGTCGATGACCCCCACGTATACGTTCGATCCGTCTAGAAACGCCTCGATGTTGTCCACCGTGGTTCCCTCGGGGTACAGGTCGAGCTCTACATTCGGATTTATCTCTCTCGCCAGTTCGGCGTAGACCTCTATCTTGGGACGGTCCATGGTGGAGGCGAAGGCGGCGATCTGCCGGTTCATGTCAGGTGGGTCGAAAACGCCGTTCTCCGCCAGCCTGAAGCGCTTTACCCCGCAGCGCACCAGGTTTAGGAAGGTCCCTCCTCCGACGCCGCCGAGTCCCGCAATGGATATCAGCGGTCGTGACAGCTCCTCGAGCCCGTCGCCCTGTAGTATCGGCAGTGTCCTATCCAGAAAGGTTCCCATCGTTTTTCTCTCGTCTTTTCTTTGAGGTTTCGTTGACCACGTTCAGTATCTCTCTGTCGTCCCTCTGTCGAGATAGATTCTCCTTTATTCCCGCGATAGCCCCTTTGTAGAATTCGTCGGTGACCCCTCCTGTGTGTGGGGAGAGGGACAGTCTGGGGTCCTTGAACAGCGGGTCGTTCGGGTCGGCCGGTTCTTCCCATATGACGTCCAGACCTGCCCCGGCGATTTGGTTCTCGTTCAGCGCCTTGAGGAAATCCTCTCTATCCACCAGGCTGGGCCGGGCCACGTTTATCAGCCAGCTGTCGGGGTCCATCGCCTGAAGGATCTTTCCGTCTATTATGCCGTCGGTTTCGGGATTGCTCGGTAGGGCCAGCACGACGAATCGACATCCTCTGATCGCTTCGTCCAGCCGGGAGAGGGGAAATACCTCCTTCAATCCCCACTGAGAGAATTGAGGACGTATGGTCCTGTTGGCTCCTACGACCTCCATTCCCAGGCCTGTCAGTCTTTCGACGATGGCGTGTCCTACGCCGCCTAGTCCCACGACGAGGACTCTCTTTTTCCAGAGGGCGGTGCTGAAGGGGGCGAAAATCCTTCTGGCCCTGAATGTCTCCTCGAATAGATGGGTCCTCTTCGCCAGTATCAGCATATGCATTATGGCCGTCTCCGCAACGCTTTCGGCGTTTCCCGACCTCCAGGACGGAACGTTGGCCACCTTTACGTCAAATTCGGAGCAGGCCTCCAGGTCCGCGCTATCGTATCCCACCCCTACGAACTGAACTAGCCTCAACTTTTCGGCGATTTTCAGATCTTCTCTTGATATACCCCTGCTGGAGGTCAAAAGGACCTCAGCATCCGGCAGGTTTTTCCTTATTTCCTCCTCGGACCGACAGAAAACGAAGTCGCATCCTTCCAGTTCGGGCTTTATCTCTTCGTCGATGAGCTCCTGTAGTTTTCCGTTGTTTTCGGTGAGAACTATCTTCATGGCTGCTCCTTCAGATGTAATATTTTATCGGTGGCCTTGAGTCCCGATCCGGACAGAAAGGCTACAGTAACGTCCTGGTCCGATAATGTCCCCTCGATGCGGAGTTTCTTCAGTGCCGGAACCACCACCGCACTGGTGGGTTCCACGTAGATTCCTCTTGAGGCCAGGGCGAAGATTCCATCAACTATGGGTTTCTCGTCCACAGCCACTATGGATCCCTCCGACCGCTTTACCGCCTCCAGGACCTCGGCGCCTCTGAGAGGGGTGGCCGAGCTGATGCCCTCCGCCACGGTCTCCACCTTGGTTATGTTTTCCGGCACGTTCAGCCCAGATTCGTAGGCCTTCGCCAGAGGGGCGCAGTTGGCCGATTGGACTCCGTGAATTTTAGGGATATGGTCTATCAGATCCATCTTACGGAGTTCAGAGAATGCCCTGTAGGCTCCGAGAACGAGGCTTCCCTGGCCCAGGGGCAGGACCAGGTGGTCCGGGGCGGTCCAGCCCAGCTGTTCCCATATCTCGTAGGCGAAGGTCTTGACGCCCTCTACGAACCATGGGCTCCAGTTGTGGCTGCCGTAGTAGGTTTCTCGTGCCGCCGTCATGGCGGCATCGGTGGTGTCCTCTCTGGTTCCGGGAACCCTGATCAGCTCGGCGCCGTAGGCCTCTATCTGAACGCATTTTCCCGCCGAGGTGTAGTCCGGTACGTAGACCGAGCAGTTCAGTCCCCCTGCGGCGCAGTATGCGGCCATGGCCGCTCCTGCGTTGCCCGACGAGTCCTCTATAAGGGAGGTTATTCCCAGCTCCCTGAGTCGGCTGACCAACACCGATATTCCCCTGTCCTTGTAGGAACCTGTGGGGCAGAGGAAGTCCATCTTGGCCAGATGCTTGATCCCGTCCAGTTCCACCGGGATCAAGGGGGTGAGTCCCTCTCCCATAGTCACGGCCTTTTCCGGCGATCTCACCGGTATGGTTCTGCCATATCTCCACATGGATAGGGGGCCTCTCTTTATCTCCTCCGGCGATATGGATAAGAGTTTTTCCGTTATGTGGTCGAGATGGGCTCCGCAGTCTGGGCATCTCCAGATCGGTTCGTCGTCTCCGTAGGAGGCCTTGCATCTTAGGCACTTGAGCATCAGCTGTCTCCGATCTCGGCTATCACGTCTATCTCCACGTCCAGACCGTTGTGGATGTCTATTCCGCTTGCTACGGTTCTGGCCGGGGGGACCGGACCGGTGAAGAACTCGGAGTATGCCTTGTTCACCTCGTCCCACAGTGTGACGTCCCTGATGAGGACCGTGGCTTTGGCGACCTTTTCCAGCGAGGATCCGTTTTCCTCCAGCAATGCCGCTATGTTTTTAAGTATCCTCCTGGTCTGTTCGGCAGGAGATGCCCCCTTGAGGGCTTTTCCCGTCGTAGGGTCCACCGGTAGCTGCCCCGCCGTGAAGATGAGATTTCCCACCCTCGTTGCCTGGGAGTAGCATCCCGCCGGTTTCGGTGCTTTTTCGCTTTCTATGCGACGGATCATGGTTTTCCCTCCTTCTGTGTTTCTTCCTGGGTCTTTGCTTTAAACGTGCCCCATAATATCGACAGAGCGCCTCCGATCAGGGCCAGATCGGCGACGTTAAGATAGAGCCCTCCGGGCCAGAACGGCACCGGTATGTAGTCCATGACCGCTCCGTAGAGCAAACGGTCTATCATGTTGCCCATGGCCCCTCCCCATAGAAGGATCAGTCCGTTTCTCGTCGAGGCCGGTTTTTTGTCCGCCATAGCCGTTACCGCCAGAAGAACGGCGAAGCCGACAGCGGAGGCCCATGTCGAGCCGTTCTCCAGCGACGAGAAGGCGACCCCCTTGTTCCAGACGGCCGGAAGGCCCATGCGGCGTACGGCGACGGAGCAGCCATAGGTCCCTATCGCAACGAAAGAAGCTAAAGATGCCGGTTTCAAGGAAGCCCTCCTGTCTTGTGGTTCCCGATATAAGTGAGGCGGCCGAAAGGCCGCCTCACTTGCTATTCCACCCTTATGCCCGATTTTCTCAGGCCCAATATGACGGCATATCCTATGATACACCCCGGGATGGCGCTTGTCAGGAACGCTCCCTGGAGAGCCCACAGTCCGACCGATTTCCCCATGGCGGGAGCTATCAGCAGTGCCGATAGGGTCGCTCCTATTGGACCGGTGCCGAGGGGTTCCGCTAGGGCGCACCAGTCTTTGCGGATGAATCGGTAGGCCAATCCCACCGCCAGGGCTCCTGGTATGCTGCCAGGGAATGCGAAGAGGGTTCCCGTTCCCATGGCAACTCGCAGTATGCTGGTCACCAGGGCCGCCCCCGCAGCCCACCAGGGGCCCAACAGAACCCCTGCTATGGCGTTTACCGCATGCTGAAAGGGAAAGCATTTGGTCGGGCCGAAGGGAACCGATACTCCCGAAAGCAGCAGTGCGGTGGCGGTGAGCAGTCCAGCGACGGTGAGCCGTCTTAGGGCGATTGAACTGGTTGAGGCCTTTTCGTGGGTCATTTTTAGGTCCTCCTCTTTTTTATCTGGTCAGCAGTGGCGAAATGTCTACCGCTTTTTCTATGAGCCCCGCCTCCAAGGCGAAATCGGCGAAGGTTTCCCACCGTGACCGGTCGTTTTCCTGGTTTTTCGCGAAGTAGGGCAGGGTTGCCTCGAAAGCGTCGGTCTCCATCCTCCTGTCGGCCTCGGGCAGGGCCTTGAAGTAGAGATCCAGCGTCTCTTTCGGGTTTGCCCTGGCGAAGTCTATGCCTTTTTGAACTGCATCGGAGAAGGCAGTGATCGCTCCTTCGCGTTTTTCAACGGTCTGTGGGGATGCCAGGAAGATCAGTTCGTCGTAGTCCGGTATGCCGTGTTTTTCCAGCTCGAAGTACTCGGCCTCGATTCCCTGGTGTTTCATCTCCACTACCTCGTAGGTCTTGAAGGGACCCATGACGGCGTTGACCTTTCCGGATACCAGTGCCGGTATTATGGTGAAGCCGATGTTGATCGCCTCGTAGCTTTCTATGCCGTTTTTCTCCGCAAAGGCGGCCATGAGGAGGTCCATCATTCCCGGGACGGTGTAGCCGATCTTCTTGCCCTCTAGATCTTCTGGATATGATATACCCTTGTCCTTCATGTAGAGCAGGGTGGTGAGAGGGTGTCCTACCAGCCGTCCTACCACCCTGGGATTCAGACCTTCCGCCGCTGCCATGACGGTCTGAGGCTGGTATCCCACAGCCAGGTCGACCGTTTGGGCCATCGCCAGCTTCAGGGAGTCGGAGGTGTCGGAGGGGCTCATTATCTTCACGTCCAACCCGGCTTCTTCGAAGTATCCCTTCTCCTGCGCCACGTATATAGGCAGGTGGTCCACGTTGGGGAACCAGTCGAGCATCAAGGTCAGTTTCTCCGCCGCTCCAGCCTGGAGGACCGCCGTCATGACCGTTATACAGGCGATCGTACATATCAGAGTCTTTTTCATGTCTTGTTTCTCCTTTTTATTTAAGTTCAGATTTTTTCGTCTCCGTCGTTCCACGGAGCGTATCTTTCGGCCAGTTTCCCCACGAGCCACCAGAGGGCCAGTCCCATCACTGAGAGCCAGAGTATCGCCGCGAATACCATGTCGGTTTTGAGCCTGGCGTTGGACTGTATCATCAGATAACCCAGCCCGCTCTGGGCTCCCACCCATTCGCCTATCACGGCTCCTATCGTGGCGACCGATACTGCTACCTTGAGTCCTGCGAAGAAGTAGGGCAGGGCCCAGGGCCAGTAGAGCTTCACCATGGTGTCTCTGAAGGGGTATCCCATGAGTCTGAACATCTGACGATATCTTCTGTCGCAGCTCTTGAATCCCTCCAGCAGGTTCACCGTGACGGGAAAGAATATGATTACCGTGGCCATTACCACCTTGCTGGTTATGCCGTAGCCGAACCATACCACCAGTACCGGGGCCAGAGCGAAGACAGGTATGGCTTGGGAGGCGACCAGAAAAGGAGAGAGGGCCCTCTCAAGGTAGGGTTTGGCGAACATGGCTGTGGAGAGAGGTACCGCCAATGCCAGTGCCAGGGTCAGCCCCAGGATTATCTCCAATGCCGTGACCGCTCCGTGTCGAGCCAGTATCGGAGTCTGAACTACCGCCGTCAGTACGACCGAGCTGGGACGGGGAAGTATGTAGCTAGGCACTTCGGAGATCACGCAACCCATCTCCCACAGTAGGACCAGGGCCGCCCCGGCCAGGAGGGAGCTCCATCGGTTCATGACGCCCTCCCCTGTAGGACGTCCATGATGGCTCCTCGAAGTTTCACAACGTAAGGATCGTCTCTGTGTCTGGGCTTATATCCTTGGAGGTTATAGTTGCCGGTGATCTTCATCGGCGCTTGAGACAGTGTGACCAGTCTGTCCGAGGTGACCAATGCCTCCTCTACGTCGTGGGTGATCATGACGATGGTCTTGCCGAACTCTTTCTGGAGGGTAACCAGCATTCCCTGTAGTCCCTGTCTGGTAAGGGCGTCCAGGGCGGACAGAGGTTCGTCTAAAAGTATCAGCTCTCTTTCGAAGAGTATGGTCCTGGCCAGGGCGCATCTTTGTCTCATTCCTCCCGAGACTTTTCCCGGAAGATAGTTTTCGAAACCTCGGAGTCCGAGTCTTATCAGCAGGGAGTCCCCCCTTTTTTTGTCTTTTTCCGTGGGGTGCCGGATCGGGAGCATGGCGTTTTCCCTCAGGGTCAGCCAGGGAAGCAGGAGGTCCGATTGGGACATCCAGGCCGCCAGAGAAGACAGGTCTTCGACCGGAGCTCCATTCCATGTGATCGCTCCCTCGTCGGGTGATACCGATCCGGTTAGGAGGTCGAAAAGGGTGCTTTTGCCGCAGCCGGATGGACCTATCAGGGAAACGAACTCTCCTGGTTCTACCTCGAGGTCCAGATCGGAAAGCACCAACAGTCCCTCGAAGCTTTTTCTCAGTTTCGAGACGGAGAGCAAAGTCATCGTCCGACAGGAGTTGAGAGCCTCTTCCAGAGGGCCTCTATGAGCAGTATGGATATCAGGAGGTTAGGGACCATATAGCTGCCGTTATAGACCAGTGAGTATAGGAGAGGGTTTTGTCCTTCCGGCGCGTAGCTGGCGAAGAAGACAACTCCGGAGGCGACGTGGCAGGCCAGTCTGGCCAAGGTTCCGGCGGTTATGCCGATCCAGTGTCGTCTGGGAGTCGCTCCGGCCAGAGCAAGGGCGCCGAAAGCGATGGGGTAGTCCAGCAGGGCCTGTATTGGATGGGCTACGTAGCCTCCCAGTATGAGCTGAAGAAGTCCGGCCACAGCTCCGGCTCCGAAACCGGCTTTGATGCCGTATCGCAGGGCGAATATCAGGAGAGGAACGTTCTCGAGGGTTATGGAACCTCCTTGAGGCATTCGGAAGAGCTTCACGTAGGATAAAGCCAGGGCCAAAGACGCCGCCAGGGCTCCTTCTACGAGTATTCGGGTGTTGCCTTTCATGGGTGAGTCCTCCTCTAGATTATGTTGCCGGAGGAGGGAAGGTCCGCCTTTTGAGAGGGGGTGTGATAGAAAGGAGCAACTTCCCTGCGCCGGCATGATCCGGATCAGGTTCCAGGGGTCGAGGCTTAACGCCTCCTCTCAGCCGGGACACCGACTCCCCCAGTTCCAACACAACTTGTACACCCGTAGGGTCCGTATGTCAACTCGAGGTCATCGTCAGGAGGTGTTTTTATGGTTGCAAGTTTATGCAACCGGTTGTATAATGCACTCGAATGCAAGAACTTCCTGGAGGTGGCCTGTATGTGGGAAAAAGACAGCTGCGGAAATTGGTATATGGACGGTTCAAAGGTCTTTTCGGCCTGTCGGTCCGTTGATTCTCTCGTGTGGGACAAGGATGAGTCGGGACGATGGGTCAGGGTGCCCTCGTCCCAGGAGGTCCCGGTAACGCTGTAGTTGGGGCTTCCACGCTAGTGAAGATAACGCCTATGTGGTAAACTTTTCCATGGGGAATAGGAGTTTCACATGGAGGGGTGTCAATGGCGATTATCGGTATAGATGCCCTTGAAGGGCGTGTTCTTAAAAGAGATCTCTTTGCCCCTAACGGCCGCTTCATTCTCGCCGAGGGTACGATCGTGAACGATAGATGTCTGGACATACTCCGGTCCTGGGGTATCGTCGAGGCCGATGTTCGCGACGACCATGTCCCTCCGGGAGAGATGCCTTCCGTTCCTGTGCCAGGGGAAGACGGTCTTGAGAGTCCCTTTCGGTATCTGTCTCCTGGGGCTTTGAGAAGCTGGTTCGTCGATCTGGCCGGTGAACGAAATGTAATTTCCAGTCCGAAAAACTCGCCTCCTATAGATATGGAAGGGGAGTCGGATATCTTGTCTCTGGAGTCCCTTATCTCTCAGGAGCCCGGTTTGGTTTCTTATTCTCCTGTCCTGGGACAGATAATAGACGTCATAGAATCTCCCCGGAGTTCCGCATCCCACGTGGCCTACGTGGTGGAGCAGGATTCCGCCCTTTCCGCAAAATTGCTTCGTCTCGTCAACAGCCCTCTCTACGGATTTCCGAGAACAATAACGTCGATAGAACAGGCGGTCGCCATAGTAGGCAGCGGTGACCTCATGTCTTTGGCTATACAGGTGGCCTCCATAACTCATTTTAGAGGTATAGACTATCCCATTTTGGACATGGCCCATTTTTGGGAGCATTCGATCTGCTGTGCCATCTTCGCCAGGTTGCTCGCCGGTCGTCGGTTCAGAGGAGACGATTCTCGCTATTTCATCGGCGGTATGTTGATGAACCTGGGGCGGATGGTGATGATGGAACGGATGCCTGGGGCTTTTTGTGGAGCCCTGTCCTACGCTTATGGTGGTAGGACGACCGTAGATGCGGAGAGGGAGGTTTTCGGTTACAGCTCTCCTCAGGTGACTGCCGTTCTCCTGTCCAGATGGTGCTTGCCTCCCGAGCTGGCCTGGTCGGTGACAGAGTCGCGGCTTTTCCACGACTGCTGCGAGTCGGAGAGCACGGTCTTTCGTCTTGCCGAGGCCATGGCCTGTGCTTTCGGTTCCGGTTTTGCCGGTGATTATTTCGTACCCGTCCTCGACGATGGTGTGGTGGAGTCTCTTGGACTGTCCTACAACGAGCTCGTTTTTGTGCTGAAGCAGTTCGACAGGCAGAGATCCGAGATAGTGGACGTTTTTCTAGGGGGAATCGGAGGATGAGGTATAGAGGCGTTTCCGACGATCTTGAGTATCAACTGGCCTCGTTGAAGGAACGTCATCGTTTCGTCGATAAGGTGCTCGACATAGTTTTGAGGCTCAACGATTTTTCCTTCGTGTCGGGATCTACCGTTTCCAGAGAGGTAGTCCTGGGCGAGACTTTGCGTAGAGTGAAGAGGCTTTTCGAGTGTTCTTCCGCTGGGTTCTATCTGGTGGACGACGAGGCGGCTTTTTCTTTGGCTCGGTTCGAGGGAGACGGAGGAAGGCTGGAGGCGGAGAGGAAGATACTGTTAAAGGATGGCAGTTTCGCCTGGGCCCTTAACCGCAATAAACCGGTTTTACTGAAGGCATCCGACGGAGATAGTACCGTTTTGCTTCACGCTATGTCGACTTCCACCAGGACCATGGGGATGTTTTTGGGAATCATGAACTCCGACAGAGGGGCTCTTCTGGATTCCCATCTTTATTTCGTTACGGTCGTGTTGAATTCCGCCGCCAGCGTTCTTCAATATCTGGAGCTTTTCTCCATGGTCAGAGGTCTAAATGAAGATCTGGAATTAAAGGTCGAGGAACTGACCAAGTCGGAGAGGGAGCTTACCCTCTACAAGGAAGATCTGGAACGTTTGGTTCAGCTTCGAACCTCCGAACTGGCTGATGCCAACGCTCGTTTAGGGGATACGGTGATCGGTGTCGTCGACGCCATGGGAAAGATAGTGGAGTCCAGAGATCCCTATACGGCGGGACATCAGAGGCGGGTTGCCTCCATCGCCTCCACTTTGGCCGGGATGGTCGGAATGTCGGAGGACGAGGCCGAGGGTGTCCGGATAGCCGGGTTGGTCCACGATATAGGCAAGATCGCCATTCCTGCGGAGATCCTTACGAAACCGGCCAAGTTGAACAAACTTGAGTTCAAGATGGTTCAAACCCATCCCGAGGCAGGTTTCGATATGCTTCGATCAATAGTCTTCCCTTGGCCGGTTGCCGACATGGTGAGGCAGCATCACGAGAGGTTGGACGGTTCGGGATATCCCAAGGGGTTGTCCGGAGACGAGATATTGATGGGGGCCCGGTGTCTTGCCGTCGCAGACGTTGTGGAGGCGATATCCTCTCATCGTCCTTACAGGCCCGGCCTAGGCATAGAGGAGGCCGTTCTGGAATTGAAGCTCAACAGAGGGTCCGGCTACGACCCAAAGGTCGTGGATGCCTGTCTGGAGCTCATGGAGGATCCCTCATTTATGGAGCGATATCTTTCTTAGAGAATCTTTAGTTCAATAAACGCCGAGGCGTCCCATTAATGGGACGCCTCGGCGTTTATTGAAGAAGAGTGGCTATGTCTCTATAATATGTTTTATTGGGGTTTTGCGGCTTGTCAAAATATTGGGGTTTGTGAGCTTGAGGAGGGGGATAATGTATCTTTTCGCGGAACAATTATTGAACGGCCTGGCTACGGGGGCGACTTACGCCTTGATTTCACTGGGCCTGGCTTTGGTCTACGGCGTTTTAGGGGTCCTTCACGTGGCCCACGCCGGGGTCTATATGGCTGGAGCCTACATCGGAATAGGGGTATATTCCGTCACGGGCAACATATGGCTGGCGATGGTCGTCAGCATGATAGTATGCGGTTTCATCGGAGTCGCTATAGAGCGGCTGGTTTATTTTCCTCTTTTAAAATACCCGCCTTATGTTCCTCTCATCAGCAGTATCGCTATATTTACCGGCATGGAGGAGCTCGTCCGTCTGGTAGCCGGTCCTTCGGTGCAGACATTTTCTTTGGAGCTTCCCTTCCCGAGTTTCGATCTGGGAGGAATTCACGTTTCGTCCAACCTTATGGGGATATATGTCATAACCGCAGTAGTCTTCTTTATTCTGTGGTTCATTACCACCAAGACCGAGACCGGTCTGGCCATGAGGGCCGCCTCTCAGGATATGCCTATAGCCGGCGCGATGGGCATAGATAGCCGTTTCATGGTCGATTTCAGTTTCTTCGTCAGTTCGGCCGTGGCCGCCCTGGCGGGGATCTTGGTGGGGATATATTACAATACCGTCTCTCCTGATATGGGAGCCATACCGGCATACAAGGCTTTGGCCCTCATCGTAGTCGGTGGTCTCGGGTCCGTTCCAGGGGCGGTGGTGGCCTCCCTCTCCCTGGGAGTGGCGGAGACCCTTCTAATAGGCTACGCCGGTATTCCCCTTCCAAGAGATGCCCTTGCCTTCATAGCCATGATAGTCGTCCTTATGTGGCGTCCTCAGGGTTTGTTGGGAAAACGGGGTTAGGGGGGTGTCGTCATGAGCTATATAATTACCGTCGCCACTTTCATCTCCATTCAGGCCATAGTGGCCTATGGATTGAACATAATAGTAGGATACGCCGGACAGATATCTCTGGGACACGCCGCCTTTTTCGGAATAGGTGCCTACAGCGCCGGATTGTTGGCCACGAAGGCCGGTCTGTCTTTTTGGGCCGCTTTGCCTCTTGTGGTGGCCATATGTGCGGTCATAGGGATAATCTGCGGTCTTCCCAGTCTTCGTCTAAAGGCGGATTTTTTAGCCATAACCACCATAGGCATAAACTTTATCGTCGAGTCGTTGTTTCTCTATGTGCCCTTTTTCGGGGGAGCTCTCGGTTTGGGAGGGATTCCCAGAGTGGTCTTTCTGGGCAATAAGCTCAAGGGAGGCGAGTTCCTTACCCTTTGTCTGCTTTTCCTGGCTTCGGTTATGTTCCTGTCCTGGTGGTTTTCCAGAAGCTGGATGGGGCTGGCCTGCATTTCACTGAGGGAGGAGGAGACCGCCGCTTCCAGCATGGGGGTCTCTCCCGTGAAGTTCAAACTGGTGGCCTTCGTTTTGGGGTCGGTGATAGCCGGCATAGGAGGGGCTCTCTACGCTCATCAGATGAGATTTATCGCTCCCTCCGATTTCGGTTTCCCCGTTTCCGTCATGCTTTTGTCTCTCATCGTCTTAGGAGGTATGGGTACTTTCTGGGGACCTCTGGTAGGGGCGATCATACTGGGGTCCCTGCCTGAACTGGCCCGTCCTCTGATGGAGTACAGGATGTTGATTTACAGTCTGTTGCTTTTGGGGATGATCCGCTTTCAGCCTCAGGGATTGCTCGGTGAGGAGAGCGTGGTCTCCAGGATAATCGGCAGACATGTCGGAGGTGACAGATCATGAGCGATGTCCTTCTATCCGTGTCCGAACTTTCCAAGCATTTCGGAGGGTTGAAGGCGGTGGATCAGGTTTCCTTCGAGCTTGAAAAAGGGGAGATCCTAGGGCTGCTGGGGCCCAACGGGGCGGGAAAGACCACCTGTTTCAACATGATTTCCGGGGTGTACCCTCCCACCGGAGGAAGTATTACCTTCGACGGAGAGCGTACCGACGGAAAGGCCCCTCACGATATGGCAGGTCTGGGAATAGGCCGGACCTTTCAGATAGTTAAGCCCTTTTCCGGCCTTACAGTGCTGGAAAACGTAGTAGTGGCCTTGGGTATGAGACGTTATCGTAGCCTATCCAAGACCTTGGGTCTATGGGGTAGCAGGTCGGTGAGAGATAGAGCGATGGAGATTCTGGAGAGGGTCAACCTGGGAGGTCATGCCGATAGAAAGGCCTCCGTTCTGCCTCTCGGAGACCATCGTAGACTGGAGATAGCCAGAGCTCTGGCCCTGGAGCCCCGGTTGCTTCTCTTGGACGAGTCTTTTTCCGGACTTCGACACGAACAGATCGGACGGATGGAGGATCTGGTTATGGATCTCGCCTCCGACGGCATCTCTATACTCTTGATAGAGCACAACATGAAGGTGGCCATGAAGCTGAGCCGACGGATTGTCATCCTCGATCATGGCAGAAAGCTGGCCGAGGGAGAGCCTCAGGAAGTGGTCAAAGATCCCAATGTCATAGAGGCCTATCTGGGAAAGGGGGGATCCGGCGATGTTGCTTCGAATTGAGGATCTTCACATATCCTACGGTCAGGTCCGGGCGGTTCACGGAGTCTCCTTCCACGTGGAGGAGGGGGAGCTGGTCTCCATAATAGGGGCCAACGGCGCCGGTAAGACGTCCATCCTTAACGCAGTGATGGGTATTGTACCCAGTTCGTCCGGAGCGGTGTCCTTGGAAGATCGGGATCTTTCGTCCATGCCCTCTCACATGAGGGCCAGAGAGGGCATAAGGATCGTTCCTGAGAGGGCGAGGGTTTTTCCTTGGCTTTCGGTCTACGAGAATCTTCAGACCGGCATATACGGCATGAGGGATAAGATAAACCTGGAGGAGAAGCTGAGTTGGATATACAGCTTCTTCCCCGTCCTGGAGGAACGAAGGGATCAGGCAGCTGTTACCCTGTCCGGAGGGGAGCAGCAACAGCTTTCCATCGCCAGGGCGCTGGTCTCGGAGCCCCGTATATTGCTCGTGGACGAGGTGTCCATGGGGTTGATGCCTATCTTGGTGGACAAGGTTTTCGAGGTTTTACAACATCTCAATCGCGAATATGGCCTCACCATCCTGATAGTTGAACAGAACGCCCTGGCCTCTTTGGAGATCTCTCACAGGGGCTACGTGCTGGAGGCGGGGAACCTGGTTATGGAGGGATCCGCCGAGGATCTGATGGAAGATTCCGGGGTTCGAGAGGCCTATCTGGGTCTCTGATACCTATAAAGCGTCAGGCTGCTCCTGGGAGCGGTCATATCTACCTTGGAGGTGGTGCGTACCATGAATAAGCTGTTGAAATTGGGGTTGTCGGTCGTATTTGTCCTTTCCCTGTTAGTGGGATCCGTCTTTGCGGAGGACACCATAAAGATCGGTCTTCTCGCTCCTCTGACCGGAAAAGGTGCCGATGACGGGATAAACGTCAAGAACTCCGTCGTCATGGCGGTGGAGGAACTGAACGCCTCCGGTGGACTTCTCGGAAAGAAGGTCGAGCTGGTCTACTACGACGATCGCAACGAACCCAAAGAGGCTGTGGGATTGGCCTACAAACTGATCGAGAGAGACGAGGTCGTCGGAGTTGTCGGAGGTTCATATAGTTTCCCGACCAGAGCGGTGGCTCCCATTTTTCAGGAGGAGGAGATCCCCTTCGTAGCCGCCTATGCTCTTCATCCCGACGTTACCGCCGCCGGCGATTACTGCTTCCGGGTAGGATTCCTCGGAGAGCTTGAGGGCCGTGGATGCGCCTATCTTGCGGTGGAGAAGCTGGGAGCCAAGACGGTGTCGTTGATCCATGCCGACAACGATTTCGGCAGGACCCTTTCCACCGGAACCATGGAGTATCTCGAGAAGTACGCTCCTGACGTGAAGGTGCTGTCCGATCAGGCATATCCCTTCGGTGAGAAGGACTACAAGGCCTATCTCTCCAAGATCAAGGAGGAGAATCCCGACGTAGTCATAGCCAGCGGATATTTCTTCCAGGCCGGGCCCATGCTCAAACAGGCTAGGGAGATGGGCATCACCGCCCAGTTCGTTGGAGAGGAAGGGGCAGACTCGCCGGAAACTCCCAAGATCGCCGGAGATGCCGCCGAGGGCTTCATAATAGCCACCAATCTGAACAGAGACGACCCTCGTCCCTTCGTTCAGAAGTATCTCAAGGAGTATAAGGAGCGTTTCGAGGTGGATACCTGCATGGTCGGAGCCTCTGCCTACGATGCATTCATGGTCCTGGTCAACGGTATAAAGACCGCCGGGACCACCGACGGAGACAAGGTCAAAGATGCCATAGCCAAGTCCGAGGTGGAAGGACTTACGGGAACTGCAAAATTCACCGAGACCGGCGAGGTCATCAAGGCACCAGTCGCCCAGATAATCAAGGACGGTCAGTTCCGTTTCTACTGCGAGATGGACGACCCCAGAGTGATCGGAGAATAAGATAAGAATTTTATACGTGTAAACTCGATATCTAAGAGGGCCCTGCTGATTTAAGCGGGGCCCTCTTTAGGTTGAATCCTGTATGTTTTAGCTATAAGATCGAAGTGTCGAAGAGATATTACATGATAGAAAGGGAGGATAGATGCATAGATCTCGATTTCTTTAGATCTATGCTGGCGTATGATCATAAATCATAATTTATCCGCTTTATTGTCTAAAAATTCACTAATTAGAAGTAGCGGCATTTTGTCTAAGTCGTTAAAGAGGTTGGGGTCCGGCCTTAGAATCAACGGAGCTTCTGACGATGCGTCGGGGCTGAGCATATCGGAAAAAATGAGAGGTCAGATCAAGGGGCTGGATCAGGCTAGGCGTAACTCGCAGGACGGGATCTCCATGATTCAGACCGCGGAGGGCGGTCTGAACGAGTCTCACTCTATTCTCCAGAGGATGAGGGAGCTTTCGATACAGGCGGCTAACGATACATTGACCCAACAGGATAGAGAACATCTCCAAGGTGAGATAGATCAACTTATGGATGAAATCGACGGAATCGCCACAGGGACGACCTTCAACGGTAAAAGACTGCTAGATGGGAGCTCCTCCGTGCTTTGGTCGGTAGATACCCCCGGGGCGGAGGTTATCGTCAGGGGGCCACTCAAGTCTTTGGATTGTATGGGCAACGATATCTCAGGGGAGGGGAATTTCAACGTACACATATCCACCAAGGATTCCGGTCAAGCGGAAGTTTTGAAGTCACATGTATTTCCTATCCGGGTTGGAAACGAGGAACTTACGTTGAACGATATTTCCTATTTCCAAGATGGTGGAAAGCCTATTCTGGATCCTGCTCAAAGGTTGCGCATCCGACAGGGCGGAGGTGATTTCGTCGATATATCGATAGACGGTCAGGATACCGTGGAGGGGTTAAAGGAGAAGCTCGGTCAGGCTATGGCCGAAAGTGGAGGAGTCGAAAATACCTCTGGCGTAGCGGATTTTCTCGCCACCGTTTCTTCCGGAGCTTCCGGGACGGTGGAGTCGATCCATACCGAGACCGGAAGCTGTAAGTCTTGTGTTAAGCCTATAGACGAGATATTGACCAACGGAGTTCCCCAGGGATTCAGTTCCGGTGCTGTCGCCTTTGCTTCCATAACGGAGGGATCTACGGATGTATCCCTTCATATAAATGATATTGGCATGCCCGATTCGATACAGGTTTTCACAAGGGATGGGGTCTTGATAGCGGGAGTCAACCCTCCGGAGGTTCCGATACCCATGACTGAGGCCAACGGTTTCCTGACTACAGCGGTTTTTCAGCCTACCGGCCCTTTGGTGAATCCTCCTTATACCGACGTTGCTCCGTATAACCAGGTTGTGTACGACGGTGCGACCGTTTCCTATTCGGGATCGGACAATCCCGGAGGAGGCAACCTTAACGAATATTTTTCTATAGATGAGGCTCCGGAGGATTTATTGGTCTTCGTTACGGGATCGGGAGCGTTCAATATAACCGGGAGCTGGACGGAGATAAAAAAATCTCCGGAGTTTTCCGATGACTACTCCCTTTCGGCTCCCTTGATACTCAGGTCTTCCGTTCCTGGTGAGGATGGCGAGATAGAGTTTTCCGGAAGCGAGGAGCTCCTGCAGGCTCTGGGTTTTTCCCGGTTGCAGGAGTCCAGAGAGCCGGTGAGAACTGTGTCCGTCACCGATGCTCATTCGGGCAAGACCGTAGATTCGGGGCTTTCGTTCGCTGGCAATTTACTTGTAGGAGCGGTTAATCCAAATATCGATATCTCTATAGATCCATCGACCGCTATCGGCAGACGGTGGAACGATCAGTCCAAGCTTTTCATTTTCGAAGAGAAAGAAGCCGATGTAATGGTTCATCTTTCCGATAACGCTACGGTTTTGCAAAACGGCGCCAACGAAGGGGAGGATATGTCTATTTTCCTAGGCGATATGGGGTCGAAGGGCCTTAATCTCTTTCCTCCTAAGCCGTCTCTGGCTACAAGAGAGGCGGCAGTGGATACGATAGGCCGTGTCGATCAGGCCATCGACCTGGTGTCCAGGCAAAGAGGACGGCTCGGTGCCTATCAGAATCGCCTGGAACATTCGATATCCAATCTTACCGTTTCCTACGAAAACACGGTGGCGTCTGAATCTAAAATAAGAGATCTGGATATGGCCAAAGAGATGCTTTCTTTTTCCAGAGCGAATATCTTAACTCAAGCAGCGACGTCGATTTTGCAACAGGCCAACGTCTCTTCCGAACAAGTTTTGCAGCTCCTCAACCCTTGATATAGTTTTGTATTGGAGTGATCGTTTTGAACGTCGTGGATCTTACTCAGGTCATAAGGGAAGGTATGCCGGTCTATCCCGGTACCGAATCGCCAAAGATAGCCCAGGCTACAACGGTGGAAAAGGAGGGGTTCGCTGAGAAGCTCATAACCATGTTCAGTCATACCGGAACCCATATGGACGCTCCCGCCCACATACTGAAGGATGGGCCGACCCTGGACCAGATCTCGGCGGATCGCTTCGTCGGAAGGGCCGTGGTGGCGGATTTTTCAGGACTGTCCGGGACCATAGGGCTTTCCGAACTAGAGCGTTATGGCGATGATCTGGAGGGGTGCGATTTTTTCCTCTACCGTACCGGATGGTCCGATATGTGGGGGGACGCGGGGTACTTCGAGGGATTTCCTGTTTTGTCCACTGAGGCCTGTGAATGGATTGTGGATAAAGGGATAAAGGGTATAGGTGTAGACGCCATATCGGTCGATCCCGTGGATTCGTTGGATCTTCCGAACCACAGGGTCTTTCTAGGGGCCGGTATGGTGATAGTGGAGAACCTCACGGGGTTGGAGGGCCTTCCATCTTCGGTGACCCTGTGCTGTCTTCCTCTGAAAATAGCCGATTCCGACGGGGCACCTGTTCGGGCGGTAGCTCTGTTGGACTCTTAAAGTCGGTCTATTTTTTTTGCCGTATGGAGGTGAGTCATGAGAGGTCAGTTTCGTTTCAAGGATGACTTTGTGTATAAGATGCCAGTTCATTTCTCCGGCCATCCGTTCTATCCAGTGAGGGTGGTCTATGGGGATATGACCTGTATCTCCGTGCCCTTCGAGACCGATCCGGAAAGTATCGCCCGGTTTGTTCCGGAGGCTTTCGAGCTGTTGAAACCCAGGGTCGACGTCCAGTATTCAAATTGCCGCGACGTGGACTGGATGGCCGGAGGGGAATACCGTTTGATCCAGGCCTCCGTTCCCGTGAGATATATGGGAAATGGAGAGGGGCTCGAGGGAGACTACGTCCTGGTCATATGGGAGAACAAGGCCTGTCCCATCATAGGTGGCAGAGAGGAGGACGGTATGCCCAAGCTTTACGCCGATATCCCGTCGGAGCGGCACAAGGAAGAGCATTGGTACACGGGAGCTTCCTACGAGGGCTGTACCTTTCTCTCCATGGACTTTCACAGGCAAGAAGAGGTGGAATTGAAATCCGGTGCTGTCGAGAGTCATCGGGAGATCAACTTCTTGGGCTGGCGATATATTCCCGATTTGGGAAAGGGAGGGGCCGCCCTCAGCCAGGCGACTCTCTATCCTCAGGAGATGGATGTGGTGCGTATGTGGACCGGAGAGGGAAGCCTTAACTGGACCGACTTAGGAGAAGAACGACATCCGGGGCAGTTTCCCATAATTCGCGAACTTGCCCGGTTGCCGGTGGTCCGATGGATGGAAGCCTCCATGTTTCAGGGATCCGCCAGGTTAAACGTGGCCGATTCGAGGGTGTTGTCATGAACGGATATTACGAGGGCAAGGTAGCGGTAGTTACGGGGGCGGCTTCCGGCATAGGACTCGGTCTGACGGAGGGGCTTCTTTCCAGAGGGGCGAGGGCGGTCTTCATGGCCGATTTCAACGAGGAGAACCTCAGCAGAGAGTCGGGTAAACTGGACGACAGGTATCCGGGGCGGGTCTTCTCCGCCCTTACGAACGTCACGTCTCTAGATCAGGTGAGGCTCGTTCTGGAAAGGGCCAGGGATCTGGACGGACATCTGGACTTTCTGTTCAACAACGCCGGTGTCGGTCTGACCTTGCCGGTGGAGAAGGTTACCTTCGAGATGTGGCGGTCCGTCGTGGATCTGAACCTCATGGGGGTGGTGCACGGAACCTACACGGCAATTCCTATCATGAGGTCTCAGGGCTTCGGACATATAGTCAACACGGGGTCCGTGGCCGGGAAGGTTCCGATACCATATCAGGCAGTGTACGCCGCTACCAAGAGCGCGGTCATATCGATGACCGAGTGTCTACAGTACGAGCTGGAGTGCGAAGGACTGAGTTTCAGCGTGTTCTGTCCAGGGAACGTTCGTACCGCTATTTTCGACGGTCTCGAGCCACCGCCGGATTCCATCTCGGTGGACGAAGCTGTGGACTACGTCCTTCAGGAGGTGGAAGATAAAATGTTGTTGATCGTTTTCCCCCAGTCGATAAGGGATGTGGATCGTCTTTATCGGGAGGACCGTGATCATTTTGATAAACTGGCCAGGGAGTTGGCCTCGGTTCGTAGGGAGAACTACAGGACGAAGGGAACCTATTTTTAGCATGGGTGGATTTTCCCGATGGATATGAGAGATTTTTTACGGGCTGAGATAGCAGTCTCCACCGAATCCGCGGTGCTATTGACGGCCGGGATTATTTCCCTTACCGCGTCGGCCCTGCTGTTTCCCATTTCTAAAGGAACTCTGCCCTACTACGAGAACGGTCTTCTGGGGTTGCTCATGTTCGTCATGGCGGTGCAGATCATCACTTTGGGGAAGGCCCCTTTCGGAGACGTGGGGCGCGGACCTCTATGGACCGTCCTGGGGGTAGTCCTGGCCGGGATAGGTGTTGTGACCTGCTTTATCCCCGGTCTGTTTCGCGTCGTTCCCAGGTTGGTGCTTCTGGTCTCGATGGGGGTGGGCGGAGCGGCCATGTTCGTCCGTCTGTGTCTGGACGTTAGGAGGCTGGCTACCTGGTTGAGGCTAGGGGGGGTGTTCGTCCATCTGGCGGCGGCCTGCGGGGCCGCCTATCTGCTCTCCATGTCGATAGGTCTGTCCCTGTGGTCTCGGGAGTTGCTCTCCGCTCAGCAGTATTCGGTACTTCTGATGGCCTATGGAGCTTCTCTGGTATATCTGGCATTCGTGCTGGTGCCGGTCTATCGGGATCATCCCCCCGCTCGTACCGGAAATCTGTCACCGGATAAATCAATGATCCTCCTGGTGGGGGTCTTCATGGTTTTGCTTGGGGTGCTGCTGATTCCGGTGAGCTTGGGGTTACTGCCCTTTTCCGCAGGAGCTCAGCTAGGTCTGCTGATGGTTATATTCGCCGTACAGATGCTGGCTTTCGGCAACACTCCGGTGGGCTCTTTTTCCAGAACCCCGGCAGTCATTCTCGTTGGGTTGTTGTTCACCGTGTTGGGAACGGCTTCCTGTATGGTTCCCGAGCTTCTGGTGCCCTTCTTGACCGTGGCTGTGGGGATCCTGAACGTGTTCGGCGGGGCGATCGGCATGTTCAAGCTGTGGTCGATAAGGGGAAGAGGCCCCGATTTTGCGATCTTGAAGAGGTTGGGTAGAGTCCAGGTGGCGGTGAACATGTTCTCGATACTCTTCGGAGCCTCTATGCTGATATCCCGGCTTCTGCCCGGAACGGTTATCGGGATTATCTTGAGCCTGAACGGAGTTACCTTGCTCTATCTTCTACATCTGCTGGTGGAGATAGAAAAGATGAGCGGAGACCGTCGATCTTCATAGCGGCCTCCGCTTTTTTATAGGGTCATTTGTTTTTGAGCCTTATCGATGCGGCTTTACCATGAGCCTCAAGCCCTTCGGCCTTGGCCATGGCTTCGGCGACTGGAGCGAGCCGGGCTACTCCCTCTGGGGTCATCCTCTGAGATGTGCAGATCTTAGTGAATGTCCCGACCCAGACCCCGCCTGTGTAGCGAGACGCCCTAAGGGTGGGCAGGGTGTGGTTGCTGCCGGATACGTAGTCTCCGAACACCTCGGCGGACATCTCCCCGATGAACAGGGCTCCGTAGTTCGTCAGTGCCGGTATGAGGGTTTCCGGGTCTCGGATGGCCAGCTCCAGATGTTCCGGGGCGTAGCGGTTCGATATCTCACAGGCCTGTTCCAGCGAGTCTACTATGACGATCTCGCCGTTTTCCCGCCAGGCTCTTCCTGCCATCTCGGCGGTGGCGAGTTCCTCCAGCTGTCTCTCCACCGCCGATGCTGTGGCATTGGCGGTTTCCTCGTCTGTACACAGAAGAATTCCCCTGGCGTTGAGGTCGTGCTCCGACTGTGCCAGTATGTCCGCCGCCAGTATCTCCGGATCGACGCTTTCGTCGGCTATTATGAGCACCTCGCTGGGGCCCGCCACGAAGTCTATACCCACCTGGCCGTAGCACTGTCTTTTCGCTTCCGTGACGTAGCGGTTTCCGGGGCCGGCTATGACGTCCACCGGGGCTATCTGCTCGGTGCCGAACGCCATGGCGGCTATGGCCTGAGCTCCGCCTATCGCGTATATTTCGTCCACTCCCGCTATGGAAAGGGCAGACAGGGTCGCTGGGTGGATTTTATCGGTGCCCTTCATGACAGGAGAGCAGGCCACGATTCTCTTAACCCCTGCGACCGAGGCCGGTATGGCCAGCATGAGGGCGGTGGAGAAGAGGGGATAACCCCCTCCCGGGACGTAGCAGCCGCAGGATTCAACCGGGATGGCCCTGTGTCCCAGAAAGACGCCGGGCGATAGTTCCTGCTCCGGTAGGTCCGTCAAGGTCTCCTTCTGCCTTTCGGCGAAAGCCCTTATGTTGTGTGCGGCGGTCTTTATATAGTTCAGGAGCTCTGGATCGGTGGATGCTAGAGCTGCATCCGTTTCTTCTTGAGATATCCGAAGAGTTCCCCTCGTGGACAGGTCAAAGCGACGACAGTAGTCCAATAGGGCCTCGTCTCCTGAATTCTGCACGGATAGAACTATTCTCGATACCGTTGTTCTAAGCGATTCGTTCTCTTCTTGTCCTTTTTTTGTTGGCCTTTTAAGTATCTTCACCTCGAAGCCCCCTTTGGTGTTGCTGTGATCACGTTAGTTTGTCAAAGTAGTATAGGGCAGATGTCCCGGTCTCTCAAGTGTGTACTCCATACCTATATGTAAGACTCGTGTCGAAAGGTTCCGATCTATCAGTTTTAGCTATTGGCTATGATCGATGATGTTATAAAAAGGGTAAGAGAGCGAAGCTCTAGAGAGCCGCTCTCTTACCCTTTGGGCATTATACGAACGTATGAACGGTTCTGTATAGCTCGGGACTATAGCCGTCTGGTGCCACTATTCCCAACCGTCTGGCGATCTGATTTTTTAAGGTCGAGTCCAAGTGAGCGAACATGTTTCCTGCTGCTCCGATGGGTTCGGTAAGTCTGAAATCGCCGGGCTTATCCTGAGTTGCCACCATGATACCTAAAGAGGTTGAAACCCGGAATCGGGATTCGGGCTGGTTGGCGTTCCCTTCGGTCTCTCCCCCTATCGTTGAACCATAGGCTATGACCGACGACAGATCCTTCCTCAACTCTTTAAGGGTCTCTATCTCCCGGTCGATTCGTTCCGTGGCCTTTACGGCCGACTTTGGATCCATTATCAGGATGACCCTTGGGTCTGCCTCAAGACGTTGTCGGACCGTGAGTTCCTCTGGGTCGTCTACCACCTTGTAACGGGTCTTCCACGCCTTTGCTACGTACATCCTAGGGGCATCTGGATCGACTTCATCCGGCAGCTGAGAGTCGTCCCAGGATCCTTCCACCGATATGGACGGGCCCTGTATGACCTTGACCTCCGATAGTTGGTCCACCGACTCCATCACCTCGGCAACGTCCCACTCCTGCCCATTCTTGGCTCTTGTCAGGGCCCTTTGGAGCATGTCGGGGTTTTCCTGTCCCTCCATGGTGGTAGGCATCCCGTAATAGCCGCCGCCTTGTTCGAACACCAGGTTAGAGGCGCACGCCGCCAAGGCCTCCGCTTCTGAGCCACTTTTTCCCGCCATCTTCAGTCCCATGGACCATATATCCTTTTTGGCGTTTTCCTGAAGCCCCCTCATCCTCATCTGCAATCGAATCCTGTCGGAGTCGGATAGATCTGTATCCTCGGCCAGGACGGAGATTTTTCTCATCTCTTCCAGGGTCTCTCCCAGCTTGGAGATGGTCTCGTCCATGAGCTTGAGAGCCGGGTCGGCGTTGTTTGAGGATGTTTTATCGTTACATAGAGTGGTTTCCTCACTCCTTATCTGAAGTCTTTTCCCTAGGTCGGAGATCTTCAGTGAGTCGCCAAAGGTTCCTAATGGAGCGCATCCTGCAAATTGCCGAGCTTGTTCTGTAACTGATTTTTTCCAGGGGGCGAAGGTTCTTAACCCTAATCTGGTCCCGTCTATATGCATTGAAGATCCCTCCTTCATTCTTTATATCGGATGGGATCGATAGGTAAATTAGTTTGTTTATTGGTGAATTGGTTGCTTTAGTCCTTGTCGGTGCCCGTTTATTAAGGGATAACCTCGATTGTTCCTGCGACCATCACCGCATTGGTGCAGCCGTTGAACCCCCTGTCCACTATCTCCCATATAACCGGTATTCCCGCTTTTACCTGGAAGAAGTTGGGGCTGTATGATCGGGCCCCTGCTTCCATGGTGATTTGCTGGACCTTAGAAGGTTCGATCTCCGGCTCGAGTGGAATTTCCACCCTGGTGCTTCCAGGGAGAGGTCTATCGCTCAAAGAGGGCATTCCAAGCACGTTGAGCTGAGAGTTGACGTTGTAGATCGCCGCTATGAGGGTCAACGCTCCCGCTGGGAATTACTCTTGCCGGTATTAGCCTCTTTCTCTGAATCCCTTGCAGAACCAAAACAGAGTTGAGGCGCAGAGGGCGGCGGTTCTACCTCCCTCGTCCAGGGGAGGGGACATCTCCATTATGTCCAGATATTTTATCCTGTCGGTCCTGCCGGCCAGATAGGCTACCTTCTCCAGCTCCGGGGCCTTGAAACCTCTGGGGTTGCTGGCCGACGCTCCGGGGGCCTCGTGGCTGCGGACCGAGTCGATATCTATAGACAGGGCCACCGCTCTGGTGCCGTCGCAGGCTACCCGACTGGCCTCCAGAAAGTATTCCATCGGTCTAGTCCCGACGGAGCTGAGGGTCAGCACGGTGGCTCCTTTGTCCTTAACCCACCTGTAGTAATGGGGCGAGTTGTATTGCTCCTGTATGCCGAACTCGACGAAGGATCGCCCAAGTAAGGCTCTGTCGGGCAGTTCCTCGAGAGCCCTGCGAAAGGGGGTTCCGCTGGTTATGCCGTGGCTCATATCCCTGACGTCCAGGTGGCTGTCCACGTTTATCACTCCCAGCTGTCCTTCCCTAAGGCTCGATCCCTCCACCAGGCCGAGCAGCCCTGGGTAGGTGAGGTCGTGGCCCCCTCCTAAGACCACCGGGAACACCCCGGCGGAGACGATCTTTTTTACCGTCTCGGTGAGGTTTCTGTGGGTTCCGGCCAGGTCGTCTCCTGTGGGGACGTCGCCCAGATCCACCATGGAGAGGTCGCTGACGTCCAGCCCGAACCCCGGGGTCAGGCGATAGAAGGACCGGCGAATGGCCTTCGGGCCCAGGGCGGCTCCCTGCTTGCCTCCGTTGGCCTTTATTCCCCTGTCCTCCGGTACTCCCAACAGGGCTATCTGGGCCGATTTCAGGGCCTCGTCGATATCTCTTGAAACCGGTTTTACCAGGTCTCCCAGTCTAGGGTCCATGGGGTCGTCTCTGCTGTAGAAAAGCTCCGGTTCCGGCGGTATCATCGATAACATGTCCTTTTCCTCCGATCTTTTTTCGTTTTCAAAAAGGGAGAGGCACCCTCGGTCGGGCACCTCTCCTTCTATGTTCGTATGTCTTGGACTTTACTTCTTCTTCCAGGCGCTGTCTACCACCGAGCTTATCAGGTCGGTGTCGGGGATGTAGGGCAGAGTTATGTGGTAGTCTCCACTGTATTTTTCGTTGACCTCTCCTCCGACCTCTATGGCGTGGTCGCAGCGGGCCCAGGCTCTTCGGGCCACTCCGCCGAGGACGTCCCACATCATGGCGGACTTGAGGATCTCGTCGGTTCTCTCCGATCCGTCCAGGACCATTCCGAATCCTCCGTTGATGACCTTTCCTATTCCCACTCCTCCGCCGTTGTGAAGGGCGCAGAGGGTCATCCCTCTGGCGGCGTTTCCGGCGAAGCACTGGGTGGCCATGTCGGCGCAGATGTTGCTGCCGTCCTTTATGTTGGAGGTCTCCCTGTAGGGGGAGTCGGTTCCCGATACGTCGTGATGGTCTCTCCCGAGCATGACCGGACCTATCTCTCCCTTGCGTACCATCTCGTTGAACTTGAGGGCTATCTTAGTTCTTCCCTCGGCGTCCTGGTAGAGGATCCTGCACTGGGTTCCCACCACCAGTTTGTTCTTCTCCGCATCTCTGATCCAGATCCAGTTGTCGTAGTCCTGTGATCTGCGGTTAGGGTCGATGCAGTCCATGGCGGCCTTGTCGGTCTTGCGAAGGTCTTCGGGGTTGCCGCTGAGGCAGCACCAACGGAAGGGGCCGTAGCCGTAGTCGAACAGGACCGGTCCCATGATGTCCTCGACGTAGGATGGCCATACGAAGCCGTCGTGGGTATCCTTGCCGTTTTTGCATATCTCCGTTACCCCGGCGTCGTAGACGGCTCTCATGAAGGAGTTACCGTAGTCGAAGAAGTAGGTCCCCTTGGCTGTGAGCTTCTTTATGACCTCGTAGTGTCTGCGCAGGGTCTCGTCCACCTTCTCGCGGAATTTTTCCGGAGCGTCGTGGAGCATGGCGGTGCGTTCCTCGAAGGTCATGCCCGCGGGGCAGTAGCCTCCGTCGTAGGGAGCGTGGCAGGATGTCTGATCCGAGAGAAGGGGAATCTCTATGCCCTCTTTATCCGCATACTCCAGCAGATCCACTATGTTACCGTGATATGCGATGGAGAGAGGTTCCTTTTTCTCCATCGCCTCTTTGGCCATGGAGAAGGCCTCCTCGCAGGTTTTCGCGACTCGGCTGACCCAGCCCTGGCTGTGGCGGGTCTCTATGCGGGAGTAGTCCACCTCGGCGACGATTCCCACCCCTCCGGCGATCTCGATCGCCTTGGGCTGGGCTCCGCTCATGCCACCCAGTCCGGAAGAGACGAACAGGATGCCGGCCAGGTTTTCCTTGGGGCCGACTCCCAGCCTCTGTCTGGCGGCGTTGAGGACGGTGTTGAAGGTTCCGTGGACGATTCCCTGGGGACCGATGTACATCCATCCACCGGCGGTCATCTGGCCGTAGTTGGTAACTCCCAGCTGCATTCCCCTGTGCCATTCGGCCTGGTTGTCGAATATGCCGATCAGGAGGCCGTTGGTGAGGATTACCCTGGGGGCATCGGGCTTGGATTTGAACAGTCCAAGAGGATGGCCGCTTTCCAGGACGAGGGTGGTGTCCTCGGTAAGCTCCTCGAGATATTTCTTTATGAGCCTGTACTGTAGCCAGTTTTGACATACCTGTCCGGTCTCTCCGTATGTGACCAGCTCGTAGGGGTAGAGGGCCACGTCGAAGTCCAGGTTGTTGTCTATCATAACCTGGAATGCCTTGCCGGCGGTGCACTTGCCCTTGTACTCGTCTATGGGTTTGCCGTGGAGCTCTCCGGCCGGGCGGTATCTGTAGGCGTATATCCGTCCCATGGTGCGAAGCTCCTCCATGAACTCGGGAGCCAGCTTTTCGTGAAGCTCCTTGGGGACGTAACGGAGGGCGTTTTTGAGAGCCAGCTCGGTCTCGGCCTTGCTGAGGTTCCAGCCCCTGTCGGGGGCACGGCGGATACCCTTGGCGAAATCGGGATACTCGGGAAGCTCGTTTCCAAGCTTTATGGTCATGGTTTTCTCTGTCATCTGGTTATAGTCCATGTTAGAATACCTCCAAGTTCTTCAATGTCGTCGTCGGAGTTTCCTTGGTCGGGGCTCCGGCGATTTGTTATTTAGCTTATGGCGGCCTCGACTGCTTTCTCTATCGACGCAGACCCCTCCTCGATGAGCTTCAGGGTTTTCTCCATGTCGACTTTGGTCTTGTCGGCGAAGCCCTTGTCTTTGAGGCCCATCAGGTTGATTTTGACGTTGTAGGAGGCCGCTACCGCCGCGGCTCTGGCGAGGACGGCGGCGGATCCGGCGTCGGTGATCGCGTTGGAGTTGCCCTTTTCGCAGGCGATCTTGGCCAGCTCCATCATATCCAGACACTTTGTCATGGTCTCGAAGGGAACCTCTATGGCCTTCTTCGTTGCCTGCTGAATGGCCTCCGAACGGGCTGCCTTCTCATCGTCGGTTCCTTTTGGCATCTTGAGTGCCGCCATGAAAAGGTTGAAGGCATCCGTGTCTTTCTCCATCAGGTTCAGGAAGGCCCGATGAAGTTCGTTGCCGTCGGAGCGGACCTTCTCCATGGCATCCCAATTGTCCCTGTATTTTTCCTTGCCGACGGTGAGACTGGCGACCATGGAGCTGAGGGCGGCTCCCAGAGATGCGGCCAGGGCCGCTACGCTGCCCCCCCCGGGAGCGGGAGAGTCGGAGGCTAGTTCCTCCACGAATTCCTTCACGGTGAGTTCGGAGAGTTTCATTTAAAAGACCCCTTTCTTTTCGTTTTTAGGCTACCTGTACGCCCTTTTTGTAGACCTCTACTACGGGAGACACCCCTGCGTGATAGGCCAGTATGGCGGGACTTTCGCCGTCCAAGAGCAAAAAGTCCGCCTGCTTGCCGACCTCCAGGCTTCCCACCCTGTCCTGTAGTCCCAGAGACCAGGCAGGGTTGAGGGTGGTGGCGACCAGAGCTTCCTCGACGGTCATGTCCATGTTCATAACCCCGAGGCCGAAGACGAAGGGTATGGACTCGGTGAAACAGGATCCGGGATTGCAGTCGGTGGCGAGAGCCACCGGTACTCCCAGGTCGATCATCTTTCTTACAGGAGCGTAGGGTTTCTTGAGGCTGTAGGCCGTGGCGGGAAGGACGTCGGCTATAACGCCGTTTACCGCCATGGATCTCAGGTTTTTCTCGTTGGCCGCCAGCAGGTGTTCCGCCGAGACCGTCCCGAGTTCGGCCGCAAGTCCGGCTCCTCCGGTATCGTGGACCTCGTCTGCGTGAATCCTCAGCAGGAAGCCCAGCTCTCTGGCTTTCTCTAGGATCCTCCTGCTCTGGTCCACGGTGAAAACCCCTTCTTCGCAGAAGACGTCGCAGTATTTCGCTATTCCCTGTTCCTTTACGGCAGGGAGCATCTCTTTTACCATGATGTCCACGAACTCGTCCGGATTTTCCTTATACTCTGTGGGCACCGCATGGGCTCCCATGAAGGTGGGAGCTATGTCCAGAGGGGTTTCTCTGGCGATTCGACCTATCACTGAGAGCATCTTGAGTTCCGATTCGGTGGTCAGTCCGTAGCCACTCTTTATCTCGAGGGTGGTGGTGCCGAAGTTGAGGGCGGAGAGGACGTTGTCCAGGGTCGTCTCGAAGAGCTCGTCCTCGGTGGCCTCGTGGACCGATTTCACCGAGGAGAGGATGCCTCCTCCTGCCTTTAGTATCTCCAGATAGGGTGTTCCGGCCAGCCTCATGGAGAACTCGTTCTCCCTGCGTTTTGCGAAACATATGTGTGTGTGGGGGTCGACGAAACCAGGAATCATGCAGGTCCCTTCGCAGTCCACCTCCATGTCCACGTCCATATCCTCTGCCTTGATCAGGATATCTTTCTCGTCTCCTATGGCTGCGATGAGGCCGTTTTCGCAGAGCAGGGCGCCCTTTTCATAGGTCGCGACCCGGCCCTGATCGGATCCGGCCAGGGGCGCGTCGCCGCCGGTGGGGGTGGTTATACGGGCGTTGCGGAAAAGGGTGGCCGTCATCTTTAATTCTCCTCTCTCATAAGCTCCAGCAGCTTGAGCTCCAGTACCTGGTTGGGATCGAAGTCGTCTATCTGCATGTAGTAGGCCGCGCTGTCCAGCATGGCGGCTACCGGGATCATTCCGTATACCTCGGTGCCGTTTACGGTGACTCCCCAACGGGCCGCCTCCATACGGATGAATTCCAGGGCCCTGTATATGGCGGTTTTGTCGTAGTCGACTATGTTCATGCTGACCTGGACCATACCCTTGTCTTCCAGGGCGAGTCCGATTCCCTTGACGGCGGTGAAGCCTCCGCCGGAGGCGCGGACCCTCTTGCCTATGGTCTTGGCGATCTCGACATCGGTGGTGTTGAGGTTGACGTTGAAGGCGACCAGGAATTTACGGGCCCCTATGACCGTGGCTCCTGCGGTGGGATGCAGCTTGGGCTCTCCCAGATCGGGATGGCGTTCGGGCTTAGTTATCTCTTCCTTGAGGCCCTCGTACTGTCCTTTTCGTATTACCTCCAGTCTGGTGCGGTCGGGGCGGATCGCCGCGTCCTCGTAGTAGTAGACCGGGACGTTCAGTTCCTCGTGGAACCTTTTTCCGAAGGAACGGGCCAGCTCGACGCATTCATCCATGGAGATGCCGCTGATGGGAGTAAAGGGTATGACGTCGATGGCCCCCATGCGAGGATGGGCTCCTTTGTGGGTGTTCAGGTCTATGTTATCAACTGCGACCTTGGATGCTGCCATCACGGCGTCGGAGATCGCCTGAGGCTCTCCGGCCAGGCTAACCACCAGACGGTTGTGGTCCTCGTCGGCTCTGTAGTCAAATAAATAGCAGCCTTTCTGTTCTTTGAAGGGTTTCACTATAGACTCGATGACGTCCTGTCTTCTGCCTTCGCTGAAATTGGGTACGCACTCGATCAACTGTTTTGCCATGGTTTTCCCTCCTGATATTTTAGGGCTCGATCTCTACAAGGATCGCCCTATTTTTCTAGCCGCTTCTTGGAGCTCCTCGAGCAGCTCTTCCTCTCGTCCGTCGAAACTGGTCGCCAGACCTGCTATGCCCAGTTGCGCTACGAAAGAACCTTTAGAGTCGAACAGAGGCACGCTGATGTCCCCTGCGTGTTCGATCCATTCCTCTTTGCTTATGGCGTAACCTCTAAGTCTGATCTCGTCGATATCTCTTCTGAGCTTGGCCGCTTTTTCATACCCTGATTTGTGCAGTATTTTCTCGCGAGCTTCCTTTCGACAGTAGGCCAAAAGAATTTTTCCGGTCGCTCCCGATTGAAGGGGGATCTTCATTCCCTTGTGGGCGACGAATTTAACCGACATGGTCGGTTCCACCGTGTGAATGCAGAGCCCCTCTTTACCTTCCATGACGCTCATTATGGAGGTTTGGGAGGTTTTTTCCACCAGGTTGCGCATTACGGGGTCGGAGATTCGGATAAGTTCGTCGTAGAAGGATACGTTTCTATGAAGAAGAAAAAACTTTATTCCCGGGCGATATTGGTCGGTGTCTATGTCGCGGTAGATCCATTCCTGTTCCTCCAGAGAGGCCAGAAAGCGGTGGACGGTGCTTCTGGGAATATCGGTCTCCCTCTCTATATCCCTTATGCTTAGGTTGTGCTGGGAGGAGCAGAGCAGGTCCATTATTCTCGCTACTTTCCCGACGGCGTCCAGCCTCTCTTTGCGTTCTGTCATGAGGACCTCCAAAAATGGGACAGATTGTCTCAAATGTGACTACCCATAAATTAGCCCATTCCCGATATCTTGTCAATAAGGACGGTCTGCCAAAAAGCCCGGACCTTTAAAGGTCCGGGCTTTTTCTTGGAGAGGTTCGTCTCGTTTGTACGTTTTTATCTCAAATTAGAATATAAACAGCGATCCGATCATTGCGAAGATGATTAGTATGATGTTGTAGTGCAGGAAGGTCGGTACGCAGGTGTCCCAGATATGGTCGTGCTGTCCATCGGCGTTGAGTCCCGAGGTCGGCCCGAGGGTCGAGTCGGAGGCCGGAGATCCTGCGTCTCCAAGTGCCGCGGCCGCAGCTATGAGGCAGACCGTCGCGGCCGGAGAAAATCCCAGTTTTATGGCCAGAGGGCAGTAGATTGCGGCTATTACCGGAATGGTGCCGAAGGATGTTCCGATGCCCATCGTGACCAGAAGGCCGACCGTAAGCATGAGAAGGGCTCCGTAGGCTTTACTGCCACCTACCATTCCCACGACGCTTTCGACCAGGAGGTCGACCGCCTTGGTCTCCCTTATGACCGAGCCGTAACCGGCCGCTACGAGCATGATTATCGCTATCATGCCCATTATGCCGAGGCTGCCGGACATGACCTCGTCCAGACTCTTCCACTTAATCGCACCGGTCGCGACCATTATGCCCAGTGCCGCTACGGCACCCAGGGGCAGAGAGCTGGTCTTGAGCTGGATGACGAAGGCTACCACGACGGCGACGAGGGTCATCCAGTGGGAGGTGGTCATGTGCTCGGGTATTTCCTTGACGTCCTCCAGACCGGCCACAGGCCTGTCCTCGTAGTCTCTGTCCTTGTTGTAGGATATGAATATAGCGACCAGAAGGCCTATGACCATTCCCGCCCCAAGTATCCAGGAGGAGTGCCATATGTCTCCGCCAGCCATGGTTATGCCGTTGGCTGTCATCTCCCTGGCGATGATCCCATGGAAGATAAGTCCGAATCCCGCGGGAAGCGCGATGTAGGGAGCCTTGAGGCCGAAGGTCAATGCACAGGCTACCGCCCTTCTGTCCTGCTTGAGCTTGTTGAACAGTCCGAGCAGGGGCGGAATCAGTATGGGGATGAAGGCTATGTGGACCGGAATCAGGTTCTGAGAAAGACAGGCTACACCGGCGATGATGAGGAGCAGCATGTGTTTTTTATCCTTGACCACCTTGGTCAGCTTGACGCTGAGAAGGGAGGCCAGTCCGGTCTTGCTGATGGCTACCGCCAGGGCTCCGAGGAGGACGTAGCTTAACGCCGTCTCGGAGTTACCGCCCATTCCACCTATGAGGACGCTCATGGTCTCGCCTATAGGTATTCCTGCGGTTAGCCCCGCCACCAGGGCGGCGATTATAAGCGCTAATATCACGTTCAGATTGAGAAGACACAGGACTATCATGGTGCTGACTGAAAGTACCACGGGATTGAGCAATAGCATGGTGACGTCCCCCTTAGTCTTTTTTTCTTTTTGAGACGAACCGTATAAGAGTCACCGTAGAGGTGTCTCGTTCCAACGTCATCGTGCCGTTCTTTGGTCTGTACTAGGCCAGTTCTCCCACTGCTTTCTCGACCGCTTCCACCAGGGCGCCGGATTTCACGACGGAGATGGCCTGGTCCATGAGGGGATAGAGGAATACGTCCTTTTCTATGTAGGGAACTTCCTCCCGGAATCTATCGTAGGCCGCCTTGGTTCCCTTACCAGGGGTCAAAGGCTTGGAGAAGTCTATTCCCTGGCAGGCGGAGAGTATCTCTATTCCCAGGACCTTCTGGACATTCTCCAGTATCCTGGTTCCCTTGAGGGAGGCCCAGTATCCCATGGATACGTGGTCTTCCTGGTTGGCCGAGGTAGGAATGGAGTCTACCGAAGCGGGATGGGCCAGTGTCTTGTTTTCCGATACCACCGCCGCAGCTGTGTACTGGCTGATCATGAAGCCGCTGTTCACGCCGCTGTCGGCGATGATGAAAGGGGGCAAACCGTTGGAGAGGCTCTTGTCCACCATCCTGGAGACTCGACGCTCGGAGATGCTTCCCAGCTCGGCCACCGCTATGCCGAAGAAGTCCATCGGAAGGGCTATGGGCTGACCGTGGAAATTGCCTCCGCTAATGACTTCCTCCGAATCGGGGAAGATGAGCGGGTTGTCTGTGACGGAGTTCATCTCCAGCTCGATGGTCTCCTTTATGAAACGAAGGGCGTTTCTGCTGGCTCCGTGCACTATGGGGATACAGCGAAGAGAGTAGGCGTCCTGTACCCTCTCGTGTTTGAACTTCTCCACGATCTGGCTGTCCTGGATGAGCTTTCTTATGTTGGAAGCCACGTCGATCTGTCCCTGATGGGGTCGGATGGCATGGGTTCTCTCGTCGAAAGCGTAGGGTACTCCGTGAAGGGCCTCCACCGAGAGGGCTCCGGCTATGTCGGCGGTCTTCGCTACGGTAAGGGCGTCCCAGAGAGCCATAGCTCCCAGTCCGGTCAAGGCGGCTGTTCCGTTGTTGAGGGCCAGTCCCTCTTTAGGATGGAGGTGTATCGGTTTGAGTCCGGCCTTGCTCATCGCCTCCAGGGCGGACATGCGAACGCCTTTGTAGAAGACGTCTCCCTCTCCTAGCATCGAGACCGCTATGTGCGAGAGGGGGCAGAGGTCTCCACTGGCTCCTACCGATCCCTGAGAGGGGACGTGGGGGATGATGTCCAAGTTGAGGAAGTTGACCATCTGGGTGAGGGTCTCAAGGGTGATGCCCGAATGTCCGGCTGTCAGTCCGTTGAGCCTTAGTAGCATGATAGCTCTGACGGTCTCAACTGGAAGAGGATCTCCTACTCCTACCGCGTGGCTCCTCAGGAGGTTCTCCTGAAGAAGTGTGCATTTCTCCCTGTCGACGTTCACCGTAGCCAGATCTCCGAATCCGGTGGTGACACCGTATATTATCCTGTTGTCCTCCACCCATTTTTGGATCAGAGACGAGGCGTAGTTGACCTTTTTGATGGCCTCTTCCTCGATCTCTACGGCATAACCGTTTCTCGCTACGTTGACAAGGTCCCTTAGGGTCAGGGAGTGACCGTTGATTTTAACGACATTGTTCATTTTGCTTATTGCCTCCCCTAAGTATTTGGTATAGTGGCCATTTTACAAAAACAACACAACGAAGTGATCCACTTGAACCATTCTAGCATCTGTTTTTTCAAACTGTCAAATAAAACCTGAATTTACCCTACAATTTCATCGCATCGGTAGGTAGCTATCTAGATGTTGGGATATCTCTCTACTGCGAGAGACGGATAGAGGGGGCGTTCTCCGTAAAATATTATAAAGAGAGGGGCGATCGCGTTTGCGATCGCCCCTCTCTTTATATTTTTTCTATTAGCTATCTTTCCCAACGTCTCCGGCCTTGCGAAGGTTTGGTATTTCTTTCCTGATTTTGCGAAGATCCGTCCATGAGTCCCCATTTGGAGAGTTTGTTGGCTCCGTTGCCGTTCATCCTGTCTGCAGCGAGAGGTCCTAGCTCTACCTCCGTGTGGTTGTCTCTCATGCGGATATTCCCGATCTCGTTCCTGTCCACGTCGAGGGCCTGACAGACGGTCGCTAGGATTCTTCCTACGGACCAATCCTGATCTATCCGTCCCTTCGACAGTTTTATGGATTTGGCTCTTCCACGGAAAGAGCTTCTATTGCCTCTGTTTTCGTTCCGTCTCGGGGATCTACTCCGGTCTCTCCCGGAGAAGCGGTCCCCTCTGTCCCTGCCGGAGCGGCGGTTTTCGAGCTCGTTTTGAAGGGATTTTCTGAGGTCGTAGCCGTTAGGTAAGCCGTTGACGTAACTTTCCAGCAATCTGGCTACCAGGTCTCTCGGGGCCATCATCTCCAGAAGCTCGTCCGCCCAGGCCTGGATCTCCTGATCCGGCTCGTCTCCGCCCAGAAGTGCGCTTTCTCTGAGTCCTCTCTGCGCTTTGGCTATTTCGGCCACATCGGGTACATTGGCCCATTTAAGGTCCATCGACGAAGCCCGGAGCATAGCCTTGAAACGGCCTTTCTCCCTGGGGGTCAGTACGAGGATGTTTCTGCCTTCCTGACCGGCTCTTCCGGTTCGACCACTTCTGTGGACGAAGGTCTCCAGGTTGTCCGGCAGACCTATCTGTATGACGTGAGACACTCCCTGTACGTCAAGTCCTCTGGCTGCGACGTTGGTGGCCACCAGGTAGGGGATTCTTCCCTGCCGAAAGGCGTTCATGACGCTGTTTCTCTCCAGCTGACTCATGTCTCCGTGAAGGGCCGAGGCTGCGAACCCCTCTTCCTGAAGCCGCTCCATTGTCTCAACCGTTCCAGCCTTGGTGTGGCAGAAGATCAAACCCATCTCGGGGTTTTCCCAAAGGAGTACGTTCACGAGTCCTTCCTGTCTCTTCCCGGAAGGGACAAGATAGGCCCTGTGGGTTATATCCTCGTGCTGGTCCTCGTCGTGGCATAGGGTTATCCAGCTGGGAGAGTCCAGGTATCTTTTCGTAAGGGAGGCAACTTCGTCCGGCATAGTAGCGGAAAAGAGCCATGTCCTGTGGGGATCGGGCAGGGTGTTGAGGATAGCCTCTATGTCGTCTCTAAAGCCCATGTCCAACATAGTATCTCCTTCGTCTAGGACGATGGTCTGGATTGTGTCGGTCTTGAGGGTCTTTCTCCGTATGTGGTCCATCGTTCTGCCAGGGGTTCCGACTACGAGGGCCGAGCCTCTTCGGAGGTCTTTTATCTGGCGCTCCATGTCCATGCCCCCGACCAGAGATGCGGTGGTTATTCCCATGTATTTGCCTATCCATTCGGCTTCTCCTGCGATCTGCTGGGCCAGCTCCCTGGTGGGTGACAGTACCAGTATCCTAGGGGTAGCTGTTTCCCGGGGCAGTTCGTTCAGAAGGGGAAGTAGAAAACCAAGGGTTTTCCCGCTTCCCGTACGGGCCTGTACGACCAGGTCTCCGTCTCTGTTTTCCGATTCCAGGACCTTTTCCTGTACCGGCATGGGCGAATCGAATCCCTTTGCGGCCAGTGCGTTCAGCAGTTCTTCTCTAAGTTCGTAGCGATCAAAAGCGGTTGCGGTTAAAGTGTTACCCATATCGTTCCTCCTCAGTGGGTCGACACGAAACGTCTTCGTCTTCACCACCGATGACAACAACGTTTCGCTTCCTCTCGACACATGAGGAAGCATTATCCTAGTGTGTCCTCCGATTGTCAAGGCGATTTGTAGCGATAGGACGTGTCTTTTTGCATCTTTCATATTAAAATGAACGAGTATGCCTAGGTTTAGGTTCGAAAGAGGTGTTTTCATGAAGCGTTGGCTTGCAGGTGCCTGCAGGCTCCTGGGGACGGTTTACGTTCCGGAGGAGGTTATGGATCGTCCAGGGGAGTTTTTGTTGCACATATCCGACACACCCTCCTCCTTTTTTTCCGATCTCAGGAGGATCATATCTAAGATCAGGCCGGCCTGGGTGGTCCATACGGGAGACCTGGTGGATCAGATAAAACTGGAGGTCTATCCCGCCCGTATCGAATGCTATAGAAATAAACTCAGGACTCTGTCCAAAATTTTAGATGGTGCAGTGGCCAGAGGGGACTTTCAGGCCATGATATGTATGGGAAATCACGACGATCTTTATTCGGTGAAGGAGATGTTTCCTCATTGCCATATAGCGGAAGGCACCGGTTTTTTCTCCTCTTCCGGATGGCATTTCGTCGTTAGCCACTATTCCTGGAGGATTCCCGATCTTCCTGATATGGTGGGGCTATGCGGACACGATCTGTCCTATCCTTCCGGGGAGATTCGCTGTCTCAACGGCATAGAGGATATACATTTGTTTTCGTTGAAGACTGGAGGTGTTTACAGGATCCCCTATCCTGGATACATAGACGATCAGAGGCAACTTAAAAGAAGGATAGGTCTTTAGTGAGGAGGTATGACGATGTTATCCATAGTCAGGAGTGGCCCCAGGGTCGTGAGAATGGAGGGAGATGTCTCCGAGATACTTCATTGGCTGGAAGGAGGTTTTTCCTTTTCGGAATCTCCCAGGGAGAGGGTGTTCGACGGTATAGGGGAGGACAGCACGGTCTTGGTCCTGGGGGAGAGAGGCCGCGAAAGGTATGTCGCGGTGGACAGCTTCCCCGACGTGATTTTGGCGGCCATGTTGACCGAAGGGGTCTGTTCGATGATCAAGTCGGTAAGACGGCTCCCTCGGTCGATCCTTTTCAGGGTTCACGGGGACTATCGACCGGTTATGGAGGAAATCGCCGAGGATTTCGGCGGACAGATATCGTCTTTGGAGTCTATATGGGATTGGGATTCCGACAGCGGGGTCATAATATCCTTTACGTCCAAATCGCTTGCTAGACCCTTGACCATGGGCGACATGGAGAAGGACGTTGTCCTGGTCTCCATGCCTCACGAGACACTTCGAACCAGGCTTCGTCGCAGGGCCATGTATCTTTTCAACAGGAGCATGGAAAAGTCCGAATGGAGACAGCTGGAGATAAGGATATACGATGCTTTCGGCAGGTACGGATTGCACGTGGAGCGTCTTACCAAAGCCTTGGACGATCTGGAGTTGGGATTGCTTGTAGGCGAGGGATGGGGTAAGGATTACGCTCATATCCTCATGCCGGTGTCGGTCTACTGCATCAGACTTTTCTCCTTTTTCGACGCCAAGGTGGTTAAGAAGGCCCTAGTCGGTTTGGAATACGTCGAGGGAACCGATCGATTCGCCGATTTTGATCTTTACGAGACGAAGAGAAAGATCAGCTGGACCGACGTGGCGGCCGGAGCCTACTCCGATAGAAATTCCATGGGAGCCGCCATGAGAGAGGAAGTAAGGGCGATGCTGGAGCCGGATCAGATAGAGGAGCTGGATCGCCTGGAGGCGGAGATACTGGCTTGCGCCGAACCGTCCAAGGGAGAAAAACGCTGGCATTGACTTTTATGGTAAGGTTTACGTGAGGGTTTTTTGTTTTTATCGTTCAAATCGCGATAGCGGAGAGAGGTGTTTTTATGTCCTACGAGGTTTTAGCTATAAACCCTGGTTCTACCAGCACCAAGATAGCCTGGTTCGACGATGGTTCAGAGAGGTGGTCCGAGACCGTTCGTCACGACGCGGATAGAATAGCCTCTTTCTCGAAGACCGCCGATCAATATCTTTTCCGTATGGAGACGATAGAAAAAGCGGTGGAGGCCAAGGGCAGTTCTCTGGACGATCTCAGTTGCGTGGTAGGCCGGGGAGGGATAATAGATCCGATTCCCGGAGGAACCTACGAGGTGGACGAGGCGCTTTTGGAGAGGTTGAGAAGCGGCAAGCCCTGGGACCACGCTTCGAACCTGGGAGGGATCTTGGCCGACGCCATAGCGTCTTCGAGGGGCATTCCAGCTTTCATAGTGGATCCGGTCTCTGTGGACGAACTGGACGATCTGGCTCGTCTGAGTGGCTTGCCCGAGCTGCCAAGGATCCCCTTGAACCATGCTCTGAACGTAAAAGCCACGGTTCGAAGGGCAGCGAAGGATCTCGGCGTCGACTGGCAAAGCAGTAAGTACGTCGTGGTCCATATGGGAGGCGGCATGACGATCTGCGCCCATAGCGATGGCAAATTGATCGATTTCAACAGCGGGAACGATTTCGGTCCCTTCTCTCCCGAGAGAGCCGGAGGCATGCCGGCGGGGGACCTGGTAGGACTCTGTTTCGGAGGAAAGATCCCTATGTCCGATCTCAAAAAGAGGTTGGCTGGCAAGGGTGGGGTCTTCGCCTATCTCGGCACCAGCGACATGAGGGAGGTATCAGAGAGAGCAGGCTCCGGAGACAGGGAGGCGGAGCTCGTCCGAAACTCCATGTCGTTTCAGATAGCCGGAGCTATCGGCTCTATGGCGGCCGCTCTTTCGGGAGATGTGTCGGCGATTCTCTTCACGGGAGGGGTAGCATACGACAGCGAGTTCGTCGCCTCCGTTCAGAGAAGGGTCCAGTGGGTAGCCCCCTGTCTCGTCTATCCCGGAGAGGGAGAGATGGAGGCCCTTGCGGAGGGGGCCTTGAGGGTTTTGAAGGACGAGGAGAAAGCCAGGTCCTATGCAGATACGGTGAAAGGAGTTCTGTGATCTATCGTGAAAAATCTGGATTTTTTGTTCGACGCTTGTACCGATTCGGGGGTGAAGAAAATAGCCGTGGCCTGTCCTTATGGAGAGGACACTTTGGAGGCCGTCTGTGAGGCCCAAAGGAGAGGTTTTGTCCAGGCGATCCTCGTGGGCGATTCCGATAGGATAAGGGCCAAGGCTTCCGAGCTTGGGCTTTCTCTGGACGGTTTCGAGATCGTCGAGGAATGTGACGATTATTCCGCCACAGAGAGGACGGTCAAGCTGGTCTCTTCCGGGAAGGCCGATCTCCTCATGAAGGGACTGGTCAAGACCGCTACTTTGCTCAAGGCGGTATTGAACAAGGAGTGGGGACTTCGGTCCGGAGCTTTGCTGTCCCATCTGGTATTCGTAGAGGTTCCACCGTTGGGCAGGGTTTTAGGTATAACCGACGGCGGGATGAATATGTACCCGAATCTCAGCGCTAAGGCGGAAATCATAAAGAACGCCGTAGGATGCTATCATTCTCTCGGGGTCGAGTGCCCGAAGGTGGCGGTGCTTGCCGCTGTCGAGTCGGTCAATCCGGATATGACGGCCACTATAGATGCCGCCTCCCTTACCATGATGGCCGCCAGAGGACAGATCGAGGGATGTCTCGTAGATGGCCCTCTGGCTCTGGATAATGCGGTGAGCCCCGAGGCCGCAGCAATCAAAAAAATCGATTCTCCCGTGGCAGGAAAGGCCGATCTGCTGGTCGTTCCCGACATAGAGGCGGGGAATCTGGTCGGAAAGACCGCCATGTTCTTGGCCGGTTGCAGGACAGCAGGGGTCATACTGGGAGCTAGGCGTCCTATCGTTATGACCAGTCGTTTCGACTCCATGGATACAAAGCTTCTTTCCATCGCTTTAGGAGCCGCGATTTCCTGAAGAATTTCTCGATACGGTGTATAATGTATGGAGGTTTAGTCTCTCGTTAGGTCCTGAAAGTGGGGCAGAGAGACGTCATATCAAATATCTCAGAGGGGGCTTTTTTTCTCATGGAACAGCTTCGTTCGTTGAGTGCCTTGTTGGAGTACGCCAAGAAAATCGGTGCGGAGAAGGGCAAGAAAAAGATCAGCGTGGCCAAGGCCGACGATCCCGGTCTTCTGACCGCGCTGGAAGAAGCCAGGGTTTCCGGCATAGCCGATTTCTATCTGGTGGGAGACGAGAAAGCCATAAAGGCGGCGGCCGAAAAGGTCGGAGTCGACATGGCAAACTACGAGATCGTCGATGCCTGTAGCGAACCGGAGATAGCCCTCGAGGCGGTAAAGCTCGTCTCCTCCGGCAAGGCCGATGTCTACATGAAGGGACAGATCCACACTAATCATTTCCTTCGCGGTATGCTCAACAAAGAGGTCGGGCTGCGCAGAGGAAAGAACACCATCTCCCACTGTTACTTCCATCAGGTAAAGGGATTCGACCGTATATTCTTCATCACCGACGCGGCCTTCAATATGTATCCAGATCTCTCCCAGAAAGCTCAGATCGTTCAGAACACGGTCAACCTCGCCAGGGCCTTCGGAGTGGAGTGCCCCAAGGTGGCGGTTCTCGCCGCGGTAGAGGTCGTCAATCCCGATATGCCAGCCACCCTGGACGCCTCCGCCTTGGCTCAGATGAACGCCAGGGGCCAGATAAAGAACTGCATCGTAGACGGTCCTTTCGCCCTGGACAACGCTGTGAGCGAGGAATCGGCCAAGACCAAGGGCATCTCCTCTCCTGTGGCCGGTAAGGCCGATGTGTTCCTGGTTCCCAATATAGATGCGGGCAATATGCTGGCAAAGGCGATCGTCTATTTCTCGGAGAACGAGACCGCCGGAATGATCCTGGGAGCCGCCGCTCCAGTCATCCTCACCAGCAGGGCCGACTCGCCCAGAGCCAAACTGATGTCCATCGCCGCCGCCGTGGTCCATGCGGATTTCGGCAAGTAGTCGGTCATAATAACTATTGTCGAGGGGCCGCCAGTCGGCCCCTTTTCTCGATGTAGGGAGGTATTGTCTGATGCGACTGTTGGCTATCAATCCCGGCTCTACCAGCACCAAGATAGCTCTATTCGAGGACGGGACTCAGCTTTGGGACGACACCCAGAGATACGACTCCGACGTCATAGGTCGATTCCCGTCGGTCGAAGCTCAGGAGGATTTTCGTCTTGACGAGATCAAAAAGGCGTTGAAGGATAAGGGTGCGGAGTTATCCGACCTGGATGGCGTAGTCGGAAGGGGAGGGCTTCTTCGACCCATCCCCGGTGGCACATACAGGGTCAACGAGGCCATGATGGAGGACATGAAAGAGGCCAGATACGGTTCTCACGCAAGCAACCTCGGAGCGGCTCTCGCCAGGCGTCTGGCCGAGGAGGCAGGTTGCCCCGAGAACTCCTTCATCGTGGATCCCGTCGTGGTCGATGAATTGGTCGACGAGGCCAGACTGTCCGGTCTGCCCGAGATAGAGCGTCGTTCCATCTTTCACGCCCTCAACCAGAAGGCTATTGCCAGGACCGCCGCGGACGAGATGGGAAAAGCGTACGAAGACTGTTCCTTCGTTGTCGCTCATATGGGTGGAGGCATATCCGTAGGAGCCCACAGAGGAGGTCGGGTCATAGACGTCAACAACGCTCTGGACGGAGATGGTCCATTTTCCCCGGAGAGGGCGGGAACCCTTCCCACCGGAGGACTCGTAAAGCTCTGTTTCGGGGGAACCGTGACGGAAAAGGAGCTTCGCAAGAAACTGAGCGGAAAAGGCGGTCTGGTGGCCCATTTGGGTACCAACGATCTGCGGGAGGTCCAGAGAAGGATGGAGGATGGAGACGAGAAGGCCGATCTCGTCTTCAGGACCATGGCCTATCAGGTGGCCAAGGAGATAGGTTCCAGAGCCGCTTCCCTGGAGGGAGAGGTGGATGCCATCCTGCTCACCGGGGGGCTAGCCTACTCGGATGTCTTCGTCGATGAAATCCGACGTAGGGTCGCCTTCATTGCCCCGGTGAAGGTATATCCCGGTGAGGACGAGCTGAAGGCTTTGGCCGACGGAGCCTACAGGGTTATGTCAGGTAAGGAATCCCCCAGGGTTTACGAGAGATGAAGATAGCTCTTCTCGAGCCGCTGGGGATATCGGAAAACTCCCTGGAAAGGCTGGCGGCCTCGCTTACGAAGGACGGACACGATTTCTCGTCTTTTCCGAGGTCAGACGATCGAGACGAAAACATATCCAGGCTTTCCGGCGTGGACGTGGCTATCATAGCCAACATGCCCCTTCCCGGTGAGGTCATAGCCGGCGCCGATTCATTGAAGATGATCTCCGTAGCCTTTACAGGGTACGACCACGTCGATATGAGGGTTTGCATGGAAAGAGGCATAACTGTGTCCAACTGTGCCGGATATTCCACCGACTCCGTTGCGGAGTTGGCCTTAGGGCTGTCCGTAGCGGTATGCAGAAACATCCTGCCCTGCGATCGCGCAGTCCGTGACGGTGCAACTAAAGCGGGGCTTCTGGGCAACGAGATAGCCGGCAAAACCGTGGGGATCGTCGGAACCGGGGCTATCGGCTGTAAAGTAGCGAAGATCTTCCGCGTTTTGGGGTGCCCGGTTTTGGCGTATAGTCGAACCGAGAGGGACGACCTCAAAGAGTTGGGAGTGAGCTACGTTACCCTGGAAGAACTTATGGCTTCCAGCGATATCGTGTCGATTCACGTTCCATGCAACGATCAGACAGTCGGCCTGATCGGAGAGGAAAAATTGGCTATGATGAAGCCCTCGGCGATACTGATCAACACCGCCAGAGGCCCTATAGTCGATAACGATCGATTGGCCGAGGCCCTGACGTCGGGGAGGCTTTCCGGAGCCGGGATAGACGTGTTCGACATGGAACCTCCTATCCCTAAGGATTACCCTCTGCTGGAAGCTCCCAACTGCGTTCTTACTCCTCACGTGGCCTTCGCCACTCCGGAGGCGTTGGAGAAGAGGGCCGTTATGGCGTTCGATAACGTCTGCGCCTGGATATCCGGTAACCCTAGAAATCTGGTTTACTGAAAAAGCCGAGCCGGGAGCAGCTGCTCCCGGCTCTGTATTTCCTATCCCTCGATCGCTATCGTCTTTCCCTCTCCGCCTGTCTTAAGCTCGTCGACCTCTATCTTGAGAACTCCGTCGGTGTAGTTTGCCTGTACGGAATCGGAGTCTATCTCGGCCGGAAGGGTTATCATCCTGGCCAGGGATCCGTAGAATCTCTCGTTGTGGAGACAGTCCTCTTCGTCGGTGCAGTATTCCTTTCTCTGTGCCCTGACCTCTATTCTGTCCTTATAGACCTTAAGGTCGATGTCCTCTTTTGAGATTCCCGGAAGGTCCATCACCAACGTGATCTTGCCTTCCTTTCTATAAAGGTCCATGTTAGGGGCCAGTGATCTGTTCTCCTCTCCCCTGAATGTCTCGTCGAAGTCCCTGAACATCGTCCTCATCGCGTTGTCCATGAAGGAAAAGGGATCCATGACAGACCTTCCTGTGCTGCGAGGAACCAAATACCGTCTCATACGATCCACCTCCATAAAGTTATTTGACCTTAGCTGATCTTGGTCCGTGCTTCTATTATATACGTCAGCATTGGTCAGGCAAGGTTGGTCGAGGCTTTATATTTACGTTTAGGGAGAGACAGGATCTCTTATTTTTTGTTTTGAGCTTTTTTCGCAAAAAAACAGGAGGAACCAGCTGGTTCCTCCTGTTTTTACGATTTCGTGATTAGCTCAGCCAGTAGTTTTTGCTCTCCATAGCCATCCGAATACGATGGTCGCGATAATCCCGGCAATTTTCACGGTAAACATAGGCCATAAACAGGCAACTCCTACCACGAGAAATACCGCTCTCTGCCAGTGGTGGATCCTGTGGTTGGTGTAGGCCAACATTGAGTACCCCATGGAGAATAGGGCTCCTATCCCTCCCAAGACGGAGATCACGTTGTTAGTCAATCCGGCGGAAAGCAGCAATCCCTGGTCGTAACAGAATGCGAAGGGGATGATGAAGGCCAATATTCCCAGTTTCATAGCCTGGAAGCCCGTTTTGTTGGGGCTTGCGTCAGCTATGGAGCTGGCTGCGTAGGCGGCCAGAGCCACCGGAGGGGTTATGTTCGATACTATGGCGAAGTAGAACACGAACATATGGGCTGCCAAAGGGTCGAATCCCAGTTTCGCCAGGGCCGGAACTCCCAAGGCGGCGCCGAGTATATAGGCGCTGGTGGTGGGAAGCCCCATGCCGAGCACCAAAGATACCAGTGCTATAAGGATGAGGGCTATGAAGGGTGCTCCGTTGGCGAGGGAGAACACCAGCCCTACGAACTTGAACCCTATCCCGGTCAGAGATACCGATCCGACCACCAGTCCGGCGGCGGCGCAGGCGATGCAGACCACCGGTATGTTCTTGGCCCCGGTGTAGACAGCGTCCAGGATCGCCTTGGGTCCCATCCTGGTCTCTTTGTTGGGCATCGAAACGAGCCAGGCCGCTCCTATGCCTATCACCGCGGCCAGCATGGGAGTGTAGCCAGTCAATAGCAGGTAGATGAGCACAACTATAGGGGACATCATGTAAAGTTTCTTGATGACTACTTTTTTGTCCGGAAGATCCTCCGGAGAGAGCCCCTTCAGGTTGTTTTTAAGGGCTCCCAGATGGACCATAAGCAGAACCGCCGCATAATAGAGCAGGGCCGGAAGGACCGCCGCTATCATTATCGTGCGAAACTGTTCCCCAAGGAAGGAGGCCATTATGAATGCTCCGGCCCCCATGATGGGAGGCATTATCTGTCCTCCTGTGCTTGCTACCGCCTCTACCGCTCCTGCGAAGAAAGGAGGATAGCCGATCCTCTTCATGAGAGGGATCGTGAAGGTTCCCGTGCCGTAGACGTTAGCTACGGCAGCTCCGGAAATGGACCCGAAGAGAGCCGAGCTTACGACCGCTATCTTGGCCGGTCCTCCCGGGGAGGTTCCGGTAAATGCCTGAGCGAACTCCATGAAATAGGCTCCGACGCCGCTTTTTTCCAGGAATCCTCCGAAGATGAGGAATATCATGACGAAAGTGGCGGAGACGCCCAGAGGTATCGAGAATATTCCCTCGTCGATGAGGTAGATTTGCTCTATGACCTCGTGGAAAGAGAAGGAAAGTCCCTTCATTATGCCTGGCATGTAGTTTCCGTAGTACATATAGGCGGTGAAGAAGGCGGCGATGAGCGCCAGTGGCAATCCGACTACCCTCCTAGTGGCCTCAAGCAAGAGCACCGTCAACAGGGATCCCAGTATAAGCTGTGCCGTGGTGACTGGGTCGACCTGTGCCATCCTGTAGGTTATGTCGGTGTAGTTGGCCATGATGTAGATTCCCGGTGCCAGGGAAGCTGCGGCAAGGATCCAGTCGTACCAAGGTATTGAGTTGTCGGTCAATTCCTGGCCTTCTTTTTTGCCTCCTATGGGATAGAGGATGAACGCCATAGGCAGGACCCAGGTCAGATGTATGGCTCTCTGAAGATAGGCTTCGTAGGTTCCGAAGAGAGCGGTGTAGAGGTGGAAAAAACCCATGGCCAAGACGTAAAGGTAGAACAGCTTGGCCGTGGTCCCTTGCAGTTTTCTCATATTGAAATCAACTCTCCTTAAGGGGATGTGTTTCTGTCAAACAAAAAGGCGGGCGACTGTCGTCACCCGCGATCTCGTATCGGTTTGTCTCTCTCTTTACTGGACGCTTTTCCAGAACTTAGCGGCGCCGGGGTGAGCGGGAACTGCTGCCGGAACCGCCGATTCGGGGCTGAGTTCCTGCATATCCTTAACTCCCTTGGCGAGGGTTTCCTTGTTTTCCCATATCAGTTTGGCGAGCTTGTAGGTCAGATCTTCGGATAGATCGTTTCTCACGACGACACAGGTGTAGTCTCCGATGGTCTCCACCGGCTCGGTCACGGATTTGTATATGCCGGGCTCGATGGTGAAGGAGACCGTCCCGAAGGCTTCGGTCATGGCCTGACGGGCTTTTTCGTCTACCGGCAGAATGACTATGTCTGTCTGGCTCTCTATCTGCATGACCACCGAGGCGACTCTGCCTACGGAGAAGGCGAAGCAGTCGATATGGTTGTCAGCCAGGAGGTTGGAGCCGTCGGAATAAGAGGAGAACTCTACCTTTCCTCCCCAGTCGTTTATGGCCTTACGGTAGTTGATGCCGTATCCCTTGCTGAAGACGTTGCGGATGACGAACTCGGAGGACGTTCCAGGCTTCAAAGTGGCGAAACGGACTGGTAGCTTCTTCTCGACGATATCTCCCACCGTCTTTATTCCGTTTTCCTCCGCGAAGTCCTTGCGGACGATGAAGTAGGTGTACTGGGTATAGAGGTTTGCCAATACGGATACGTTGCTAAGAGGGTCCTTGAAGGGAGGTTCTCCGCCCTTGGTCGCGGCTCCCACCATGGATGTGACCGAGAAGCCCATGTCACCCTTGGCCCTGTCGGCATTGACTATATTGGAGACCCCGCCACCGGTTCCGCTGGTGGTGGGCAGTCCGTTCTTGCTCCACATATCGGAAAGAGACCCTCCTAGGGCAAACCAGTTTCCGCCGGGAGGTCCTGCCATGAACCTGAGCTGTGCCGGATCCTCCGCCATGGCCGTACCTACCGTACCCACTATCAGTGCAAGAGCCATCAAAGCTAAAAGAAATTTTTTCATCTTATCCCCTCCTTAAAATGTTTCGTTCCAATCCTTCCCCTGAGGGACGCTATATATATGTACACTAGTTTACTATACTCTAAGCCTTGTCTCTCTGTCAATTCCAAGAGATGAAGTTTGTTTTTTGTATTTGGTATACTAATCGAGGCGTGCTCGATTAGGTTGTATAATCCCGGGAGTACAGGAGGTGCCATATGGTCACGATCTACGGAGGAGCCGCTCCGGCTCCGGATTTGCCCGATAGGATAGTCGATGGAACCTCGATCAGGTTGCCCGGCGTCGGAAGGGTCACGGTGTTGGTCTTCTTCAATGCCATGAGCGATGACGATCTCTCCGTCGTGGACGGACTGATGAGGCTCAGAGAGGAGGACAGGGATGCGGTCGATCTGATAGGGGTCCATTGTCCCCGTTTTCCTGCCGAAAAGGAGTCTCGTCGAATTCTGTCCGTCCTCGACTGTGCCGGTATAGATTTTCCGGTTTACGACGATTCCAGGAAGAACATAAGGAAGGCCTATCTCATAAATAGGTGGCCCTCCACCGTGGTTGTGGACCCCACCGGCGCTTTGACCTGGGCCAGGGAAGGGATACTGCCTCCTGAGTTGGTCCGTCCCGTCTTAAAATCCATGGGGAGGACCGCCAGGGTAACAGGTGATCTCCGTCCCGGGGCACAGCAGAGGTTTTTGTGGAGCGGACGGAGCTTTTTGCCCTTGCGTCTGGCTGTAGAGGGGGATACCTTGGCCGTGTTGGACGGCAGGGAGAGGAGGCTCCTCCTTGCCCAGCTGGATCCCGATGGAAGATCGGCGGTGCTTAAAAGGTCTATTCCTATGGACCGTCCCGGATTTAGATCCTGTCCAACTGGGTTTTCGATCGATCCGGAAAAAATCTACGTCGCCGACAGGGGGGCCGAGACCGTTAGGATCTTCGACCGAAACGGAAGGGAGATTTCCTCGTATTCGGGAAAGCCTTCAAAGTCCAATCTGGTGGGCCCCAGATCTTTTGGAGCGGTCAGAGACGTGGTTTGCCGTGACGATATGTTATATTTGGCATCGCCCGGCACAAGGCAGATCTGGGTTCAGTCCATGTCTGGAGGAGGGGCGAGGCCCTTTGCGGGAAACGGAGGAGGCGGGATGGACGACGGCCCTCCTTACACGGCGACGATGGGGCAGCCGGAGGCATTGCTGTCATACGGTAATCTGCTTTTCTTCAGCGATAGCGGCTCTTCCTCTATAAGGTGTATCGATCCATCTACGGGAAAAATTACGACCTTGATAGGGGAGGGACCGTCTCTTTACGGATGTAGGGACGGGATCGCCTCGAGAGCCTTACTACAGAGGCCGTTGGGGATGTGTCTATCCGGAGGCTCCCTTTATATAGCCGATAGCTACAACGACAGGATTAGGGCCCTGGACGTAAGAACTATGGAGGTCTCGACCGTATATGGTGACAGAAGATGGCAGAGACTTTTCTCTCCGTCGGACGTGGCGATCAGAGACGGTGTTGTGTATGTGGCCGACCTCGGCAACGGTCGGGTGGTCGCTTTCGACGAACATAGAGGAGAACCGGAGGTCCTTAGGATATCCGGTATATCCTGATGGCGGATTTTTTAAGGAGTTGATCGAATGGCATCCGGTAGCAGGTCTATCCCGGTCAGGTCGGAGATAGAGAACAGTTATAAATGGGATTTGAGCTCTATATACGGTGGAATAGAGGAGTGGGAAAACGCTTGGCGAGGGGTCGCTGAGTCTGTAGAGCCTCTGGAATCCTTCTCAGGAAAGTTGGGAGACGAGGCTTCCTGTCTTTTGGGGTGTCTTAAGGAAATAGACAGAGTTAGCCTGGAGCTGGGAAAGGTTTTCGTCTATGCCACGATGAAAAGTCACGAGGATGCGTCCGATGGAGAGGCGAAAGCCATGGCCGATAGGGCTATGGCACTCCACGTAAGGTTCTCTACCGCGTTGGCTTACGTGGTTCCCGAGATCCTCGGAATCGAGGAGTCGAGACTTGCCTCGTTTTTCGACGACTTGCCCGAGTTGGAGATGTACAGATACCATATAGAACAGATAATCCGTAAGAAGACTCATGTTTTGAGCGCCAGGGAGGAGGAGCTCCTCTCGGGAATGGGCGAGATAGCCAATGCCCCTGAGCTTATTTTCTCGATGCTCACCAACGGAGATATGAAATTCCCCTCGATCCAGGATGAGAGTGGGGAGCCCGTCGAGCTTTCGGAGGAACGCTACTATCGTCTCATAAGGTCCAAGGACCGTTCTGTCAGAGAGGGAGCCTTCAAGGGAATTCACGATACCTACGGAAGCTTTCGAAATACCTTGGCTGCCTCGTTCGGATCTGCCGTCAAGGAGAGCGTCTTCGACGCCAGGGTGCACCGATATGGATCGAGTCGGGAGGCCGCGTTGGACGGAGGTGACATCCCCCTGTCGGTTTACGATAATCTCATAGAGGCCGTCAGGGAGGGCCTGCCTCTGTTGCACGACTACGTATCGTTGCGAAAGAGCTCCCTAGGGTTGGACGAGCTCCATATGTACGACCTTTACGTTCCCATAGTGGAGGAACCGGATGAGGATATATCCTGGGAAGACGCCAAGAAGACGGTGCTGGCCGGGCTGTCTCCTTTGGGGGATGGCTATCTGGACGTTTTGAAAGAGGGGTTCGATGGACGGTGGATAGACGTCTACGAGAGCCAGGGGAAGAGAAAAGGAGCTTATTCTTGGGGTAGCTACGGGACCAATCCCTTCGTATTGCTCAACTACAACGGCACCCTAAGGGACGTGTTCACCCTTGCTCACGAGATGGGGCATTCCCTGCATTCCTGGCATTCCCATAAGTTCCAGCCCCCTGTTTACGGCGATTACACCATATTCGTCGCCGAGGTAGCCTCCACCACCAACGAGGTGTTGCTCATGGAGCATATGTTGGAGAACAGGCCTAAGGACAGGTCTTTCCTCTTGAACTATTATCTCGAGCAGGTTCGTACGACGGTGTTCAGGCAGACTATGTTCGCCGAGTTCGAGCTGAAGGTACACCGTATGGCGGAGGAAGGAATCCCCTTGACACCGGAGACGTTGTCATCCCTCTGGGGAGAGCTCAACAGGGATTATTACGGTCCCGATATAGTGGTGGACAAGGAGATAGAGGTCGAATGGGCCAGGATACCTCACTTTTACTCTCCCTTCTACGTATATCAGTACGCTACTGGCTATGCGGCGGCCACCGCCTTGGCCGAGGGGATTCTTACCGGGGGAGAACCGTCGCGAGAGAGATATATAGATTTTTTGAAGAGCGGAAGCTCCAAGAATTCCATAGATTTGCTCAGAGGGGCCGGAGTTGATATGACGAGCCCCGAGCCTGTTCGGTCGGCCTTGAGGCTTTTCGGGGAGAAGATAGAGGAGCTAAGGAAGATTTCGGTATAGAATAGGCCCGTTCGACGAAAACTCGAACGGGCCTATTCTTTAAAGTTGTCCGGTGGCGGAGAGGACTCCCTGAGCTATGAGAGCCGATCCGATATATGTTCCCACGAAGACGAATATGGCGACCACTACTATCCGCCAGCCGGTTTTCTTCAGCATGTCCAGGTCCTTGCCGATGGATAGTCCGGCATAGGCCAGAATGGGGGTGGTCAGGGACAGAAAACTGACCTTGCCTACCCAGGCGCTGAGCTGGGCAGAGCCGGGGAATCCGGGGTATGTCACGATGCAGCCTATCAGGACGATCCAGGCCACGCTGGGTATATTTCCCGGGACGACGTTTCTCATAATCACTCCCGCTACGCAAAGGGCTAAAAGGAATATCATTCCCGGGAGGGATTCTATTATGCCGTTGTGGAAGCCTACCAGGTTGCCGACGAGGCTCATTACGGCAACTATTACCAATACCGCTATGGTTTCGGAGATTTTCATCCTATTCGTCTCCCTTCCTGACGAATCGTTCCGGAGCAGTTCCGTATTTGGCTTTGTAGGTTACCCTGTACAGCCATTCCGACATGGGTAGGGCCATCCATAGGGACATGTAGAGTCCGTCCAATCCGGAGAGCATGTTGCTTGCCGCGCCGAGTGCTTGCAGTTCCCCGGCTATGTCGGGGAACATGGCCGACAGAGATCCTACAGATGCGGTCATCATGCTGGCGCTTCCGACCCCTGACGCCATCGCCAATGCCTTGGGGCTGATGGGCAGATAAGCGGCAGCTGTGGTGGCCATCAAGCCGTAGAAGATGGTCCCGAAAACGGTGCCGCATATGTAGACGCCCATGACTCCCTGTCCCTCTGGACCGTCCAGGCCGTAGATATCCCCTATAAGGGCTACGTTAGGCTCTCTGGCCACGGAGTGGGCTGCTCCGATGGCCTCTCTCTTGAGACCTAGGAACACCGCCAGAGGAATTCCAAGCATCAGGGTCGCAAGGTTGCCGAATTCCTGAAGAATAAGGGCTGGACCGGACTTGATTATGGCAGGAAGGTTTGGACCTACCAAGGTGCCGTATCTTGCCATCAGGAGCATCAAGGTTACTCCGACTAGGCTTCCAGCGTCTACCATGTCCTTCTGCTTGACCACCTTCAGGAACTTGGGTCCCATGAGAGAGCCTATGATCAGAGCGTAGAGCATCGGCAGCAGTACAAGTGTTCCTGGGCCTATCTTAAAAGAGTGAATACCTATAAATTCGCTTACCACGACCAATATCAGCACGATGGCGTGGATTTTGACGTTTTTTATGCCTTCTTTCAACTTCGTCCCTCCTCGATCGATTCCACTCCGGGATCCTCCTTCAAGAGAAGTACCCCTGCAACGTCTCCAGATATTCCTGCTTGGTCATCAAAGGTCTGTATCCGTCCAGTAGATCCCTCCCTTCAGTAGCTCCGTTTGCCAGCAAATCGACTATGGTCATGGCCATTATCTTGGCTGGAACTATCACCGCTGCCTGATAGTCGTGAACGGTAAAGTCTTTGGAGTGAAGAGCTCCTGATACTCCGCCTGTGTAGGGGTGTATGGCCGGCATTATGTGGCATATGTCTCCCATGTCGGTGGAAGCGTTGAAGTGACCTACCCTCAGAATTTTCGAATCGGGCAAGACTGATCCGGCGTTTCGAGCGAATACGTCGTTAAGCCTGCTGTCGCAGGCCAGAGGTAGGTATCCCGGTATTGTGTTTATCTCGGTCTTGGCTCCTACTGCGTCACCTCCGGCCCTCAGCGCCCTGTCGAACTTTCCGTGGGTGTCGTCTATGCTCTTCAACGTCTTGCCTCTTACATAGGCTTCCATTCGAACGTCTGCCGGGACGCTATTGACAGTGTCTCCACCCTTGGTGATGATGAAATGGAGTCTGACGTGGTCGTCGTCCCTGAAGGTCTCTCTCATGGCGTGAGCTCCGTTTATTCCCAGCACCGCGGCGTTGAGGGCGTTTATGCCCTCGTCGGGAGCAGCGGCGGCGTGAGTAGCCTTCCCCAGGTACCTTATCGTCTTGGCCACGAAGCCGTTTCCGGTCTCTCCTATTCCGATGGAGGGCTCTGGCATATCCGTTCCGGCATGGACCATCATGGCCATGTCTATATCGTCGAACGCTCCTATCCTGATAAGTTCCTGCTTGCCTCCTAGAAAGCCTATTTCCCCTCTGGTTCTCATGTCGCTTCTCTCGCCTATCTCGATGAACTCCTCGGCGGGGACTGCGAAGAAGGTGACGTTACCACCTAGGTGTCGGGCCACGTCGGATTTAGCGAAACCGGAGGCTACAGCCATAAGGGTGCCTATCTGAAGGTGGTGCCCGCAGGTATGGCTGGCGCCGGTCTCACGGTTTGCCTTAGGGCTGTCGGAACAGATTATTCCGTCTAATTCCCCTAAGACGGCTACGTTGGGGCCAGAGGAGTCCTCTTTGAGTTTGGCCTTCACTCCGGTTCCGGCCAGCCCTTCCATCGGGTTTAGGTTCAGCCCTTTCATGAAATTGGCCACCTTGACGGAGGTCTTGTGTTCTTTGAATCCCAGCTCCGGTTCCATCTCTATATCCTTTGCCAGGGATATGACTCTCTCCGCATCACTGTCTATAGCTTCGCATATCGATCTTTTTATGGAATTCAGTTCCAAGAGAGATCCCTCCTTTTTTCTCGCAGGTTCTGGCTTTTCTGCGTCGACTTGCAATACTATAGCACACTGAAGCGAAGGTGTATCCATAAAAGGCTGAAAAGCTAGTCGACTTTGTCGCTAATGTAAGGGAGGATTTTATTTTTTTATGGGAGACCTCAGGAACTTCAATAATAGATCTCTTCTTGTCCTATAGGCTTTTTGTTATAATAGACGAAAGTCTGTCGAGGAGTTTGTTCAGAATAGCTTTACCTTGACGGTGAAAGGTGGTTTTTAAATGACTATCGATGGAGCAGAGGTTATACGCCAGGTGGATCCGGAGATATCCGAGATTATCTGTGAGGAGGCTCGTCGCCAGGAAAGACAGATAGAGCTTATCGCCTCGGAGAATTTCGTCTCTCCTGCGGTATTGGCCGCCATGGGGTCGGTTCTCACGAACAAGTATGCTGAGGGATACCCTGATAAGAGGTACTACGGAGGTTGCGAGATCGTCGATAAGGCGGAAAAGCTGGCCATAGAGAGGGCCAAAGAGCTTTTCGGTTGCGATCACGTGAACGTTCAGCCCCATTCGGGGAGCCAGGCCAACATGGGTGTCTATTTCTCCGTGCTGGAGCCGGGGGATACGATTCTCGCCATGAACCTGTCCCATGGCGGTCACCTCACTCATGGTTCACCGGTGAACTTCTCCGGCAAGCTTTACAACGTGATACCCTACGGAGTCGACAAGGAAACCGAGACCATCGATTTCGACGAGGTCCGCCGTCTGGCCAAAGAGCACAACCCGAAGATGATCGTCTGCGGCGCCAGCGCCTATCCCAGGGAGATCGACGCGGAGAGGTTTCGTGAGATTGCCGACGAGGTAGGAGCCTATCTAATGTTCGATATCGCCCATATAGCCGGGTTGATAGCCGCGGGATACCACAAGGATCCGGTTCCCTTCTGCGATTTCGTGACCACCACGACCCATAAGACCCTCAGGGGGCCCAGGGGCGGTATGATAATGTGTAAGGCCGAACACGCCAAGAAGATCGATTCGGCGATTTTCCCGGGGATGCAGGGTGGTCCTCTGATGCACGTGATAGCCTCCAAGGCGGTGTCTTTCGCCGAGGCTTTAAAGCCGGATTTCAAGGATTATCAGAGGCGAGTTATCGAGAACGCCTCTATTCTTGCGAAGGAATTGAAAAAACGTGATTTTCATCTCGTCTCCGGCGGAACCGACAACCATCTCCTGCTTTTGAACCTTACCAGTAAGGGAGTAACGGGAAAGGCCGCCCAGTTGGCACTTGACGAGGCGGGGATAACGGTGAACAAGAACACGGTTCCCTTCGAGACCCTCAGTCCCTTCGTGACCAGCGGAGTAAGGGTGGGGACTCCGGCAGTTACCACCAGGGGATTCGGCCCGGACGAGATGGTAAAAATCGCCGATTGGATAGGTAGGGTGATCTCCGATGTCGAAAACCCCTCTAATCTGGAGGCGGTAAGAGCCGAGGTTCTAGATCTCTGTGGATCTAAGCCCCTTTATCCGGGGCTCTGTAAATAAGATATAGGTTAGGTAAAAAGGGGGGAGCCGGAGCGAGTTTTCCGGTTCCCCCTTGGCTATGGTACACTGTGATCCGGTGTTAAGAGGCCTCTTTCGGGCATGCTGAAAAGGTGGTTATGACGATGTCGAAAATAGCCTGTATGATGGGAGCAGGCGCTTTGGGAGCTCTCTGCCGGTATGGTCTGGGAGGGTGGGTTCAGGAACGTTTCGGAGGAACCTTTCCTCTGGGGACGATGGCTGTTAACGTTATAGGGTGTCTGATCTTCGGGTTTCTGTGGACCTTGGCCAACGAACGTTATCTTTTGTCCGGTCCTTTGGCCTTTATGGTCTTGACCGGTTTCGTTGGATCCTTCACGACTTTTTCAACCATGACCTTCGAGGGTTTCCGGTTGTTGTCTTCCTCCGCAGTCGGTGCGGCCCTTTTCTACCTTTTTGGAAGTCAGCTCCTGGGCATCGGTGCCGCTTGGGGCGGTGTCGTCCTGGCTAGGTTGCTCTGAGGAGGTTTGGAGATATGACTGTTCGACACGAAGAATGGGAGCGTTTTAGAATCTATATCGGCGAGAGCGATTATCGAAACGGTCGCCCTCTGTATAGGTATCTTCTCGAGGAAGCTAGGCGAAGGGGTCTGGCAGGAGCCACCGTCTTCAAGGGGCTTGCTGGTTTCGGAGCTGGATCCAAAATTCACTTTGCCGAGGTTCTCCGTCTTTCCGAAGATCTTCCCATAGTAATAGATATAGTCGACACCCCGGAAAAATTGGATGATTTCGCATCCTTTTTGGACGAGGCTATGGATGGAGGAATGGTGTTACGGGAGTCGGTTCACGTGGATTTTTACCGTCCCTCTAGGGTTTGAAGAAAAATCACGGAGGGCCTGCGTTTTTGAGGTCTGTCAATTAATAAGCGTTCCTTTCTGTGACTCTCCATCTATGGGTAGAAGGGGTTTTCGGGGGAACCGGGATGAGTTTTCCGGTTCCCCCTCGAGTTATATATAATTCAAATTGAGAGATAGGTGATTTTTTTGATCGAGGTCGTCCTTTTTGACTTTGACATGACCCTGGTCGACAGCAGTCAGGGTATAACCGACTGTATGAACGCCGTGGCCGAAAATATGGGGCTCCCAAAGGTTACGAGGGAGCAGGTTTTGGGGATAATCGGCATTCCTCTGGCTAAGGGACTTCACTCCCTATGGGGGGAGTACGACGAAAATTGTCTCTCCGAATATCGTCGTATCTTCAGCGAGACGGAGTATGCGGGAATAGTGCCGTTCCCGGAAACGATTCCCGCCATCGAAAAACTCAGGGCTATGAACCTTAGGGTCGGGGTAGCCACCAACAGGCATGTCGCAGAGCCTGTGGTCAAGGCAGTGGGGCTCTTCGACCGTTTTGATCTCGTAATGGGGTTGGGCGATCTCTATCGTCCCAAACCGGAGCCCGACATGATCCTTGCGGCCATGAAAGAATTGGGAGGAAGCCCCGATGGGACCCTTTACGTCGGGGATACCGACATAGACATGAGAACCACAGTGGCCGCCGGTATGAAAGGAGTCGGCCTGGCCTCCGGGAATTTCTCCAGGGAAGATCTGGAGGCCGCCGGCGCATGGAGGACTTTGAACGGGATAGGCGATTTGCCTGAGCTATTAGAGGAGGAGGGACTGATATGTGTGGATCGGGATGCGACGATCTGATCCGGTGGTCTTCCTGGGGAGAAAAGGCCGTCCGGCGATCCAAGGAAGAGCATAAGCCGCTTTTTCTGTACATCGGATCTCCCACCTGTCGTCTCTGTAATATCGAATACAGGGAGAGCTTCGCTAACGACGAGGTGGCTAAGTTGCTCAACGAGGACTTCGTCCCGGTCAGGGTGGAGCGGGAAAGCTTCCCGATCTTGAGCGACAGCGCTATGTCGGTCAATCGAATAATGAACGGTTCCGGAGGGTGGCCTTTGAATCTATTCCTGACCCCCGATCTGAAGCCTTTTTTCGTATCTTCCTACATGCCTCTGAAAGGGACTCCGGATCGTCCCGGTTTTTTGGACTGTCTGCCAAGGATAAAGTGGCTTTGGCTAACCGAAAACGAAGCTCTGGTTCGGGCGTCCGAGGAGGTTTTGGAGTCTTTAAAAAAATCGACGGTAACCGGGACATCCGACATACCCGAGTCGACCTTGAAGGTCGCATCCGAGGAGTTGTTGAACGATCTGGACGAGCTTTGGGGCGGTTTTGGCCAGGGGGGCAAGTTTACCTCCGTCCAGGAGCTGCTGTTCTTGTCCGAATACGACCGTCGAACGGGATGTAAGAGATGCGACGAGGCTTTTCGTCTGTCCTTGGACGGTATGTCCATGGGGGCCATCAGAGATCATCTCGGAGGAGGCTTCCACAGCTGCACTCTCGACAGAGAATGGCGTAGACCCCGTTTTGAAAAGCTACTGGTGGACCAGGCCATGGCGGCCATGGCCTTCGCCGAGGGGTTCGACAGATATGGAAAGGTGTCCTACTGGAGGGGGGCCGACGAGACCTTGGCCTACACCCTTTTGAACCTTTATTCTCCGGGCAGGGGCTTTTTTGCATCTCAAAGCTACGAGACGGAAGACGGCGATATGGACTATTATCTCTGGACGTCCGACGAGATAGACTCCGCTCTGGGAGAAGACGCCGGGCTTTTCAAGAGGGCTTACGGCATAACGGACGAAGGGAACTACATCGAAGAGACCACCGGTAGTCCCTCCGGCAAGAACGTCCTTTTTTTGACCACACCTCTGGATCGACTGGCCGAGGATGAGGGGATGGAGGACGAACAGGACCTTGAGGACCTGTTGGCCAAGGGGAGGCAGGTCCTATCGTCTCTCAGGCGGGAACGGATGGAGCCCGAAAAGAACGGACGGATACTGTCGGACTGGAACGGCTTTTTTATCGCCGCTCTGGCTCGTTGCGGACGGGTCATGGACCGAAGAAATTACGTGGTTCTCGCGGAGAGAGAGTGTTCCAGGATATGGAGCGAGGGGGAACTATTTCATATAGGAGATATTCCTGCCACTCTGGACGACTATGCCGCGGTTATATGGGCTTTTCTGGAGACCTATAGGTCGACGGACAATATGGTCTGGAGGGAGAGGGCGAAAAAACTCTTAGTACGATGCGAGGAACTTTTCGGCCTTGAAGGAAGGGGATATATCCTCTCAGAAAATGCCGGAGAGGGGATCCTATTCTCCCGGTCTCACGGACGGGACGGTCTGTATCCCTCCGGCAACGCCGTTATGGCGAACAATCTGGTTACATTGTGGGAGTGTACCGAGGAAAAGAGCTATAGAGACAGGGCCGTCGAGGTGATAACTTCCTTCGGAGACGGGGTGAAACGGGTTCCCGGAGGTTATTCTCATCTTCTGACGGCACTGTCGAGGGTTCTGCCTTAGGATCGATTTTTATCGGAGTTTCTGCGTCTTACTGCGACGACGTATATTATCACCGTTACTGAACAGATCGATATCAATGCCAGGGAGATCTTATGCACATATTTGAGCGCTAGGTCTCCTTGGCTGCCCAGCCAGTAGCCGACCAGGGCCAGTATGACGACCCATATGCCGGCCCCTATGGCGGTGAACACGCAAAAAGGCAGAAGAGGCATCTTGGCCACCCCTGCAGGTAGGGATATGTATTGTCTGACTCCCGGGATCAGTCTGCCTATGAAGGTGCTTATGTGTCCGTGCCGATCGAAGAATTCTTCCGCTTTGTCCAGGCTCGATCGGGAGACGAGAAAGTAACGACCGTATCTCTCGAAGAACGACCGCCCGACCGTTATGGAGAGCCAGTAGTTGAATAGGGCTCCCAGCAGGCTTCCTGCTATTCCTGCGAGTATCACCAGCGATAGATGCATCTCACCCTGATGGGCCAGGTATCCCGCCGGAGGTATGACTACCTCGCTGGGAAACGGAAAGAACGAGGACTCCAGAAACATCAGAAAAATTATTCCGGGGTATCCCATGGATCCCACCGTCGAGACCAACCAAGTTATCATCTCGTGTAGCATATCCACTCTCTCCTCTTAATTAGGATAGTCTATCGATCCTGTTTGCCACGACGACGTCCACAAAGTCTTTCAACAAGAAGGGCGACTCCTCGAATCTCAACAGCCACCGTCCGTCGTACGATAGTTTTGCTATGCCTTCATCCATCGAGGACAGTGGGTAGAGCTGTTCGTAGATCCGTCTTCCCAGTTTTTTCGAAGATCTTATCGGTATGGTCTTGACCGATCGCCTCTGGCTGTTCAGACGGTCCTCCAAGTCCACGATCCTCCGCCTTTTCCTGACTGCCTTTGTCGTGGCTGACGATAGATTCTCGTCGGTTTCGACTACGAGCACGTAATGTCCCGGAGGCAGTTCATCCGCCCCGGTCAGGTCGTACACGATCAGGGATGTTCCTCTGTCCTCGTTTTCGTATCTCATCTTTTCCCAGGGTATCGGGAGTTCCACCGGGCTTTCCGATAGGGTCAGATCTGACCTCCAGGGTACGGAGAGAGCCACCACTTCGATGCGGTCTCTGGCGTGGTATATGGCGTCGGCGAATTTGGGATCGGTGTGGAAATCGGGTAGAAACCATTCGGGTTTTCTCGACTGGACGACGAAGATCACCGCGGCGTCGTAGCCCTCGGAAGAAAGATGTTCCAGTTCCTTCACGTGTCTGACCGCTCTCTCCGACGGCGCGTCGGGAAACATGGAGCCTCGTTTGCCGAAAAGGGTACAGGATTTTACCTCGAGAAGGGTCGGTCTTGAGTTTCCCTTGAGCAGGAAGTCGAATCTGCTTTTACCTACGGAAATCTCCCTCTTGATCGGTTTTTTTTCCCGAAAAGACGGGATCTCCCTGTTTTTCAACAGTTCTTCCACTAGGTCGTTGGCCTTATGGGTGTGCAGCAAGACCGGACCTTCGAGGGTATCCACCGCTATCGCCGTGTAGGCGGTCTTTCCGCCCCTGTTCTCGACGAGAAAAAGAGTTACCCCCGGGAAGAGAAGCTCCCACAGGCGTCCGGGATTGGGGAGGTGGCAATCGAAGATTTCGCCGTCGATGTCGCATTTAACGACGAAACGGTTGGATCGAACTATAAAGGTCCCTTTGATCTTGACTTCGTTTTTGAAGGGGTCGTATAAATTCATGGCGAGACTATAACACGCCGTCTTCCTTTTGTCTCGTGGCGTTCGGTTCTATGGGTTTTATGGTAAACTGTAGAAAATATGAGACGACCTGTGTGAATGGGGGTAGTGACTATGCGGGTTAACGAAAAGATCCTCACCGAGGTCGGAACCAACGAATGGCAGGTCGTGGTTTTTTACCTCGGCCAGCAGGCTTTTGCCATCAACGTCGACAAGACTCGGGAAATTTTAAGGTGGACCGGTTGCCGTCCCGTTCCGGACGCCAATCCAGCGATGATAGGGATCACCACTGTCAGAGGAGAGGTCCTCCCCCTGGTGGACCTGGGCAGATATCTCAAGATCGATACGGACGTCGAACTGGAGAACAGCAAGATCATAATAGCCGAATTCAACGAGATAAAGCTCGGTTTCGTCGTCGAGGGAGTGGAACGGATATATCGGATCAATTCCGACGAGCTGGATGCATCCCTTACCGGGACGTTTCTGGGAGAGAACTCCCTCTACGTCATAAAAAGGGACGATCGAAACATAATACTTCTCGATTACGAGAGGATAGTCCAGACGGTGAATCCCTCCTTGATGTCTCAATATCGTCTCGACGAGGTCAAGGCGGCCAAATTGACACTTGGGCTGGGGGACCTGGACCGTTACCGTATACTTGTAGCGGAGGATTCACCCCTTATCCGCAGACAGGTCATAGACGTATTGGCAGACGGCGGGTTTCACAACGTGGAGAGCGTCGGACACGGAAAGGCGGCCTGGGATCGGATCAGCGAGGAGGATCCAGGTCACTTCGATCTGTTGATATCCGACATCGAGATGCCCAAGATGGACGGCTTCGCCCTTACTCGACTGGTAAAGCAGGACGAGGAGCGGAGGGATATGCCTGTCGTGATATTCTCGTCCATAATGGCGGACGACATAAGACGAAAGGCCGCCAGCATCGGAGCTGAGGCTCAGATAACCAAGCCGGAGATCGGCGGCCTGGTTGAAAAGGTCTGCGAACTTCTCCTGGAACGAAGTTCCGGGAAGTCTTCAGACTGATATCGGTCGATTTCCGTGGCGGTCACGTCGGTGGCCGCCATTTTTGAATAGGACGAACTTCACAGAGGGGAGGGGACTAGGATGAATCGCCTACCTTATTGGGAAAACGACCTCGACTTCGAGGTGTCAGACCTGTTCCCCTACGATATGGATTGGCGTCCGGTCTCGGTGAACAGTTTTTACGGGGATAAAATGGTGGGGCTGGCTCAGGGTGCCCTGGCCTTGGGGAGCGAGTTCCTCTACGTCAGTGGTCTGGGTTCCGGGATAGCCGGTACCATGACCTGGGACGGAGATCCTGAGGGGATGGCCGGATTTTCCCTGGGTTTTACCTTGATGTTCGGATATTCTCCGGCGATGGAGGATGTAGTCTACGGTGTATTGGAGGAGGGGGAGGAAAGCGGCGACAGTGCCCTTATAGCCGGTGTGACAGAGTGTGTTTTCAGGAGCTCCTCCATGCCTAGAGGGACCAGAAAGATAATAATGATGGCCACTCCTCTGCCCCTGAAAGATGAAGCCGGTTTTATCGATGATCTGTTGTTTGCTATGGGGCGTCACTGCTCCGTCGATCATTTAATTCCCTACTATGCGGAGAAATTCGGATTCAGACGCTCCTCGGTGCCCTACGAAACCGACGATGTGATGGACCTCCGAATCGCTACGGTACTGCATTCCTTCGAGATGAGCGAGACGAGAAACGTCGTAGGCCCCCCTCCGGATGTATCCATGCCTCCTATATTCGATTTTCGTCTGGCTTTAGGATGATCTCTTTGGATAATTTACGTAGTCGTGTTACAATATGAGTTCCTGTAGGTGTTAGGTATCGGAGAGAGGGGATGTTATGCGTCCCCTCTCTCTTGTCGTGGTGCTTTTCGTTTTGTCTCAAAAAGTCTATGAGCCATTGAGATCGGACTTTTTTGATGTAAGATGATACTAGACGTCAGGCTCTCGAGGTTTGATAAAAAGCAGGGGGAGTAGTGGATATATGGCTGGGTCAAAGAGTAAATCGCCTAAAAAGATGAAAATTTCCCGTGACGACCTTAAGATGTACATGGAGCGTATCCGACAGCTCATAATGCAGGGTCGTAAGAACGGTTATGTCACTCAGAAGGATATCGAGAAGTTCATACCGATAGAGTTCTGGAGTACAGAGGTGCTGGAGAACGTCTTCGATAACCTTATGGAGTTAGGGATAGAGGTTATAGAGGACGGAGATCCCAGGCTGAAGTCCGATAAATCGGCGGCTGCCTCCTCCGACGAGGAGCACGTCTATGTCGACGAACTGGGCAAACTTGACGATATCCCTCTGACCGATCCCGTGAGAATGTATCTCCGGGAGATCGGTAAGGTAGACCTTCTTGATGCCTCCGAAGAGGTGGAGCTCGCCAAGAGGGTGGAGGATGGAGATCAGGTAGCCAAACAGAAGATAATAGACGCCAACCTACGTCTGGTGGTCAGCATAGCTAAAAAATACATAGGCCGAGGGATGTTGTTTTTGGATTTGATCCAGGAGGGAAACCTAGGGCTTATAAGGGCGGTAGAGAAGTTCGACTACCGTAAGGGCTTTAAGTTCAGCACATACGCTACATGGTGGATACGTCAGGCTATCACCAGGGCCATAGCGGACCAGGCCAGGACCATCAGGATACCGGTCCACATGGTTGAGACGATAAACAAGATGGTTAGGGTCTCCCGGCAGTTAGTCCAGAGGATGGGGAGAGAGCCTACCGACGAGGAAATATCCGAGGCCATGGAGATAGAGTCCACCAAGGTCGAGGAAATCCGTAGAATCGCCCAGTTGCCCGTCTCTTTGGAGACCCCGATCGGCGAGGAAGAGGACAGCCAGTTAGGCGATTTCATAGAGGATCGAGATATGCCGAGCCCGGAAGACGCCGCGTCCTGCAATCTTCTCCACGAGCAGATCGAGGATATGCTGGATGCCCTCTCCGACAGGGAGAGGGAAGTTCTGCGATATCGTTTCGGTCTGGAGGACGGCAGATCCTACACCTTGGAAGAGGTCGGGCGTCGTTTCGGCGTCACTCGAGAGCGTATTCGTCAGATAGAGGCCAAGGCTCTCAGAAAGCTTCGTCATCCCAGCAGGAGCAAGAAGCTCAGGGATTTTCTCGAATGATAAAAAGGTCGGAGGCTCGTCTATTTAGACGGTTCTCCGACCTTTTTAATTTATAGGGATATTCCGGTCTAGGCGGGGAGGGCTCCTTCCTCCAGCCTTTTGTTTCTGAAGTACAGTGCTGTGTCGGCCGTTACCATGGCAGTGTTGAGCAAATAGAGAGACAGAACCGGCCACGATATCTCAGGTTCGATGAGACTTTTAACTATCCCAGCGGCGTATCCCACCAATATTATCAGCATGAAGGACAGGCTTTTTCCCTTGGTGCTTTTGGACGTCACGCTTTTCCATATAGAGGCGGGCCAGGCCATGCCGAAACATATCAACATTATTCCCTCGCATATCTTTATCCACATAAACGGCATCCTCCTCCTGGACCTACACACAGAGAGACCACCTCTAAAAGAGGTGGCCTCCCGTAAAAGCAGTCTCTATCTTAGAGGCTGATTGCATCCACCGGGCAGGCGGATACGCAGGCTCCGCACTCGACGCACTTGCCTTCTTCGACGACGGCCTTGCCGTCGTTCATCTCGATAGCCTCTACGGGGCAGGTGCCCACACAGCTCTCACAACCTACGCAGGTTTCTTTATCTACTTTCGCTGCCATGAAAATTCCCTCCTCCATGTTTATTGAACTCCCACCAAACTATACAATACATGGAGGGGTTATAGCAACCCCCCCCTTTTGATATTCTCTTTCAATACTATTCTTGAAATATGTGTGGAGGGTATTCTGGCTTGGGATCTCGGGATATCAGCTCTCGAATGGCTTCTTTAGGGGATAGCCCCTCGTAAAGAACCTGGTATACCGATTCTGATATTGGAAGCTCTACCTTGAGCTTCTTGCCTAGCTCTACTGCAGCCTTGACCGTGTATGCCCCTTCCGCCACCTGTCCTAGAGTTTCGATGGCCTCTTCCAGGGATAACCCTTCTCCCAAGGCCATACCGAGACGGAAGTTTCTCGAATGTCGACTGTATGCCGTCACCATGAGGTCTCCTATTCCCGCCAGACCAGCCAAGGTTATCGGGTGAGATCCCATGGCAACGGCCAATCTCATTATCTCGGCCAAGCCCCTACTGACCAGGGCCGCCGTGGCGTTGTCTCCCATCTCCATTCTATGGGCTAGCCCGGAAGCTATGGCTATGACGTTTTTAAGCGCTCCTCCGGTCTCGACGCCGCATACGTCCTCGCTGGAGTATATCCGGAAAGTTTCTCCGGTCAGGATGTCCTGCCATAAAGAGGTCTCTTCCTGATGGTCGGAGGCCACGACGACCGCGGTAGGCAGCCCCTTTACCACCTCTTCCGCGTGGCTAGGGCCGGACAATACGGTGTATTTACACTTAGGCGTCAGTTCCTGGACGATCTGGCTGACCCTTTTTAGTGTATTTATCTCTATTCCCTTGGCTACGTTACAGATGGATATCTCGTCCATATCGTTCTCGATAGATCTTAGTTTCGAGAGCAACGATCTGGATGCCTGGGTCGGAACCGCCATTATCCACATATTGGAGTGTTTCATTGCCGACACGAGATCGCTTGTAGGTGTTATATTTGGTGGTAGATCTACGTCTGGAAGATACCGATCGTTTTTGCCGGATTTCGATATGAGTTCGGCCTGTTTTTCGTCTCTACACCATAGAACGACCGAATGTCCTTTGTTTGCAGCCACCTTCGCTAGAGCGGTTCCCCAGCTTCCGGATCCCATGACGGTTATATTCACTGGTTTCGGGCGTCGGCTTTCATCTCTCATAAGTCGCCCTCCTTTCGTCGAACATCCTCATGCTACTTGACTGAATGCTGGTCGATACTAATATACTACAAGGACGTGGATTGCACATTTTTGGAGGCTAGAGAACATGGATCAGAACTCGATCAATCGAATCGACCGTATCTTTACCGACGTGACCGATATTCTCTCGGAAGGTATGGACGAGTTGACCCAGATTCGAATGGAGGAGTACGAGGCCTATTTGGCCTTCCGTAAGGAATTCGGATCGGTTCAAAAGCAGGTGGAGGAAGTGGTCGAGGCCTGTGAAAACTGTGGCCAAGAGTGCAGAAAAGCTCGAAAAGAGCTTGTGGTAGCTGCTAAGGGGAACCTGGAGAAAGACGAGAAAGAGGTCTATTTTCGGGTTGAGCACTTGATGAAGCTTCACGGTAGTCTGGAGGAGAGGGAGAGAAATCTCCGCGCTATGAGAGACCACCTGGCCAGGGAGATACGACACAAGGAAGCCATGCTGAAGAGGACGGAGGAACTGGGATCCCGTTTTCGAATGGCAATGGAGATCATCGATAGCGGTAAGAAGGTCGAGACCCCGGAACAGCACGGAGTCCTGGCTGCGGCTATCGCCATGGCGGAGAGGGAGAGCGCCCATATGGCCAGGGACCTCCACGACGGGCCGGCTCAAAAGTTTGCCGATGCTGTAATGATCAGCGAGCTGGTGGAACGTTATATATCCGAGGGGGCCTACGACGATGCCATTAAGGAAATCTCCAGCCTAAAGGACGCTATCTTCGAGTCGGATAGAGACGTTAGGGCCGTTTTGCATCAGCTGACCCCTCCTGGACTCGATCAGGGCTTGGATGTAGCCATAGGAGGATTGACAGAGAGGCTTTCGGATAGGCATGGAGTCGAGATAGATGTCTCGGTGGAGGGTATGGGGTGGAAGATCCCCCTTTACATGAGGGCCAACATATTCAAGATACTCTACCAGGGGATGATAAACGCCATCAGAAACGGCAAGGCGTCTAGTATATCACTTCGAATTTCGGTGGGAGAAGAGTGCTTAAGGGCGCAGCTTTCCGACGACGGAATAGGGTTCGACGTTGAGAAGGCTAGGCTGGAGGCGGATAGGAGGGGGTCCTACGGTTTGAGGAGCATGAACGAAAGGGCAGAGTTGGCAGGAGGATCTTTGTCTATAGAGAGCTCTCCCGGACGTGGAACCGTCGTAAGGTTGACGATTCCTCTCAAAGGAGGTGAAGATCTGTGACGTCGATGACTCATAAGGCGTCGGCTTTGGATTTCTTAGCTCGTTCCACCGTCAACGTGGACGACGGAGCCTGCCATCCCGTCGCCCCCGACGCGTCTTTTACCGTGGACGTAAGGCATCAGGAGGACGGAACTAGGCAATTTGTTTTGTTCGTGTTGGACGACCTGGGAAGGATGCAGCATAGGTTAAGGTTAAATGAGGGGTCCGTTGGGGAGCTTATAAAATTGCTTGATGAGACCTTGAGGGATAAATGAAGAAGGGGAGGGCATATGCCCTCCCCTTCAGTCTAAGCTGTTTTCTTTGACGCTTTTTTCCTCTCGTTCATGTCGAGGATGGCTTTTCTGATTCGAATTTCCTTCGGCGTAGCCTCCACCAGCTCGTCGTCTCCGATCCATTCGAGAGCCTTATCCAAGGTGACCGATCTGGGCACGTCGAGTTTTATGCCCATGTCCTTGGTGGCCGAACGGTGGTTGGAGGTCTGTTTTTTCTTGGTCGGGTTGCACGGTATGTCCCCCGGTCTGGAATTCTCCCCTACGACCTGTCCGTTGTATACTTCCGTTCCTGGTGCGATGAAGAGAGTTCCTCTTTCCTGGAGGTTCTCCAACTGGTATCCCGTCGCTGAGCCGGTGTCCATGCTGACCATCGACCCCCTGTTCCTGGAGGTTATGTCTCCCTTCCAGTGACCGTATCCCACGAACCTGGAGGCCATTATCCCAAGGCCTCTGGTATCGGTGAGGAACTCACCTCTGTAGCCGATCAGCCCCCTGGTGGGGATGTCGAAAGTCATCTTGACGACTCCTGTGTCCAAAACGGCCATATCGGTAAGGTCGGCCTTTCTCTGGGCCAGTTTCTCTATGACGACTCCCTGATAGGATTCAGGAACCTCTATCACCAATTGTTCCAGCGGCTCCAGTCTATGCCCCAGGTCGTCCTTTTTGGTTATGACCTCCGGCCTGGATACGCAGAGCTCCGATCCTTCCCGGATCATCTCCTCTATCAGAATGGCCAGTTGTAACTCGCCTCTGCCGGATACCTTGACTCCGTCCGGTCTCCCTAGGTCCTCTACCCTGAGGGCCACGTTGCTGTGGGTCTCCCTCTCAAGTCTCGCCTTGAGCTGTCTCAAGGTCAAAGGTGATCCGTCTCTTCCGGCGAAGGGGCCGTTGTTGACCAGGAAAAACATGGATACGGTAGGTTCCTCTATCATCAAAGGAGGAAAGGGAGGTTGCTTCGAGGCGGGAGAAGCGAAGGTGTCTCCTATGTCGATTCCCTTTGGCCCCGTTATCCATACGATATCTCCTGCACAGGCCTGTTCGACCTCTACCCTGTCGAGTCCTCTCGTCACCCATATATGGGATGCCTTTTCCTGAGAGGATCCCAACACGTCCCAACCCTCGGAGGTCTCGGACGGATGTCTCCATTTTGTCTTGGTCTGGAGGAACGGTTCTCCCTGTTTTATTATCCCCGAGGTTATCTTTCCACAGCCTATCTGGCCTACATAGTCGTTCCAGCCCAGGGTGCTTATCTGCATACGGAAAGGCTCGTCAAGTTTGGCCTCAGGGGCCTTGACGCTTTCCACTATGGTCTCGAAGAGGGGGTTCATCTCGTCCCTCTCGTCATCCAGGTCCTTCACCAGCCAACCGTCCAGCCCAGATCCGTACAGCACGGGAAACTCGAGTTGGTGCTCGTTTGCTCCAAGCTCGATGAACAGGTCGATGGTCTTATCGAGGGCCTGGTCGGGGACAGCTCTGGGACGGTCGACTTTGTTGATGACCACGATGGGGTTCAATCCCAGACTTAGAGCTCTGGATAGAACGTAACGGGTCTGTGGCATGGGCCCCTCGTTGGCGTCCACCAATAGAAGGACCGAGTCGACCATGGAAAGGACCCTCTCTACCTCGCCGGAGAAATCGGCGTGTCCCGGGGTGTCCACTATGTTGATAAGATAGTCGGCCCATTCGACGGTACAGTGTTTCGAGGTTATGGTTATGCCTCTTTCTCTCTCAAGCTCTCCGCTGTCCATAACCCTTTCCTCGATCCTGGCGTTTTCACGGAAGACCCTGGTAGCTCGGAATATAGAATCGATCAACGTGGTCTTCCCATGATCGATATGGGCTATTATTGCTACGTTACGTATTTTTTCTACCGCATGCACTTATACCACTCCTATGTAGGATCTTAGTTTTCTTGAGATCCCAAAAAAGTGATGATACACCCAACTTCCCCGTTTCACAAGTGTCGTGGAAGCTATCGGTCGTACAATGTATAATATGGTCGAGAATCGAATTGGAGGCTCAGTTTTATGATAGTCGTCAGTTCCTGTCTTTTGGGTATACCCTGTAGATACGACGGATCAGGGTTTCGTCGCCCAGACATAATGGAAATTCTGGAGGGACGAGATGTTCTGCCTCTCTGTCCCGAGCAGCTCGGTGGGCTTCCTACCCCAAGGACTCCCTGCGAGATAGTAAACGGTGTGGTGATGGGTAAGGACGGTATCGATCGTACCGGATATTTCCGTAGGGGAGCAGCACTGGCACTCGAGGAGATGTCGAAATTCAACGTTACAGTGGCCTTGCTCAAGGAGAAGAGCCCTTCCTGCGGTTCCTCTCTGGTCTACGACGGGTCTTTTTCCGGAAGGGTTATAAAGGGACGAGGGATCTTCTCTTCCGCCCTTATGGATATGGGGGTGACGGTTTTTTCCGAGGAGAACCTGGAGGGCTTTATCTCTTTCCTGATTTAGAATTTAGAGATAAGTATATTCGGTGGTGGAGAAAGGTGATGTTTTATGGGGAATCAAGGCAGCGGAGGGATACTTTGCTCCCAGGATCTGGACGATAATGTCTCCCTTCAGATTTGGAGAGGAGAGGGAGCTCCCCGTCTTGGAATATACAACAAGACAAAAGAGAGGATGAAGCCGGTTCGTTTTTCATGGTTGGAGGATCCATCTAGAGTCTTGAAAATGCAGCATGGTCGTGGGCAATCCACTGAGTACGATATGGACTCCATATGTAAGATCGTCAGGGGACTTCTTGAGTCCATGTCGAGGGATCTGACATTTCGCTCTATGTGTCTGAGGACCGCCGTCCTGCTTCAGGATATGGCCATAGTCCCGAAGGTCGTAATGGATAAAAAGGATTTTGCCCTGCTGCCGGAGACAAAAAGACGGTCTCTTTGGCTGACCGATCTGTCCGATGGGAAGAACAACGGGGCTTTCCTTCCCTGTTTCGACGTGACCGACGAGGAGTCCGAGCTGTTTCTCAAAAACGGAGATGAGCTCTATCTGGATTTGCCCAAGGGAGCGGACATAAGAGATATAAGATCCACTTCCATAGTCTCGAAGCTCACGGCGGTGGATCCGGTCCGTTGGTATATGCCTTTTCAGATAGGGGCGATGGGAGTTCTGATGGGATTTTCCGCTGTCGGCGGGGAAAGCATAGATTTTGCCGACTCTCTATGGAGGGGATACGACAAGAAATCCTTTTTGCGAAAGGTCGACGATCTGGAGGGTCAGGCCAAGGTACAGGCCTCCAAGATGGCTATGGCCCTGGTGTCCTTGGTTCGTCACTGGCCCTATCTTCAAGCCTTGGAATACAGGGAACATTACGATTCCGAGGGAGATCTTAAGGAACGCGGCTATTCCAGAAAGAGACGATTCGATATACCTCAGGGGCAGTTAGGGGATATCTCCTACGTCGTGACGGTCTACGATAACGGAGAGGGCCATATAGCTATCGGTTGTAAGGGCAACGGCAGGACCTCCCTTCACGATGGGGATATGATATTCGAGATGCCCGACCACGTATACGGCAGGAGCATGGCCTCCGATGCCTGTGGCAGTTCCCCCGATGAGACCTATTCCATTGTCAGTCTGATAAGGGCCTGGCGGACCTACGTTTGGTGTCGAAGGGTAAAGGCGCTTTCTGAACCGGCTTTGATGGGATATCGTTAGGAGGTTGCAGATGAGGGAGGTCAGAATCGGTACCTGTTCATGGGCGGACAGACAGCTTCTATCCAGCGGTTGGTATCCTTCGGAGGCCAAAGACGGTGAGAGAAGGTTAGGTTTTTACTCGTCTCGTTTCAACACCGTAGAGGTAGACAGCACCTTTTATGCTATACCGGACATAACCGACGTGTACCGATGGGCGTCCTGGACCCCTCCTGACTTTCTGTTCGGCATAAAGGCCTACGGGCTTTTCACCTTCCACTCGGTCCAATGGAGCGCCTTGCCCAGATGGGTGAGGGACGAGGTCGGAGACAGAGACAGCCGGGTGGATTTCAAAAGGGTTCCCAGAACGATACGTCTTGAGCTGTGGCGCCAGTTCTCCGACTCCATAATGCCACTTCACAAGATAGGCAAGTTGGGGTACGTTTTGTTTCAGATCCCCCCTTGGGCTGTTTTTTCTGAAAGGATGATACGTTATCTGGATCGGGTCGTGGAGGAGGCCCATCCCTTCAGGATAGCCTTCGAGGTTCGAAACGGGAGCTGGCTTTCCGGCGACAACAAGGCGGTTTTTCTCGATCGTCTCAGGGCCCACGATGTCGCCTACGTAGTTGTGGATGAGCCCCGGCTTTCCTGGACAGTGCCTCCGGAGGTTAACGTAACGGCTTCCTGGGGATCTGTAGTCAGATTTCATGGCAGAAACGAGGCTGCTTGGGAGCGAAGGGGTATCTCGGTGGGAGAGCGGTTTCGATATCTCTATTCTCAAAAAGAGCTCAGGCCGTGGCGCGAGAGGATAAGCGAGATGTCCTCCAGTGTGGACAGGACCTTCGTGATGTTCAACAACTGTTGGTCCGACTATTCCGTCCGTAGCGCCGCCTCCATGCAGGCGATCATGGGACTGTCCCATCCCGTCGGATTACAGGCAGAGCTGGACCTATAGCGGGGAAGTTTCCTCCAGGGCCGTAAAATAAGCTTTTTCTGTTTTTTCGAAGACCGATTCCCATGTGTAGTTTTTCAGTTTTTCCAGGGGTATGGACGGATATTCTCCGCTCAGAGCTCTTCCAATCTGTCTCTCTATGGCTAACGCCATGTCGGATAGCGATTCCTGGTCAGGGTTCCACACGGTGTCGGGCGATACTTTCATAGGCACGGTCTCCAGGGTAGAGGGTGCGATTCCCTCCGCCATTTCCAGAACTCCCGGCAGGGCTGTGGCGACGACTCTACATCCGCAGGCCAGGGCCTCCAGCAGTACCAGGGGCAGACCCTCGTGAAGGGACGGCAGGACGAATAAGTGGGATTTTCCCATCAAAGCAGCCATTTTAGACGGGGGTACTTGCCCCACCAGTTGGACCTTGGAGCCAAGGGCCTTGATCATATCGACGCACCTTTTGCCGTCCTGCCCCGTTCCCTTTCCCGCAACGACAAGCCTCCAGGGGAGGTGAACTTTTCCGAGAGATCGAGCCAGCCAGGGTATCCCCTTTTCCGACGAGATTTTTCCGCCGTAGAGAAGGGTAACGGGAGGAACTTCCGGTTTTTCCTGCGGAGTGAATAGGTCGGAGCGGTATCCTCCTCCAACGATCGATATTCGCTCGGAGGTGATGCCGTATATATCCCGTATTTCATCCTTTTGAGGTGAGCTCAGCGACAGAACCCTGTTCAATTTAGAACAACCTTCAAGGACCTCCCCCTTGAAACGCGGGAGGTTTCTCATCTGTCTCAGATCGCTTCCGTGGCTGGTGGCGACTACAGGAATTTCCGGAAAAAGAAGCCTTGTCATGGACGTCAACAGCCATAGATGGTGGCAGTGTATCAGGTCCGGGGCGAACGTTTTTACGCTGTGGATCAGAGCTTCTCGGAAGACCTCTTCGTAAAGCTCCATCTGTCTATCCGTAAGATCTCCAAATCTACTGTGTTCATAGGGCATGACATCGCTCATGCCGGGTATCGGAAACGGAAGTCGTCTTGATTCGAAAGGTACGACGACTTGATTTTTCTCCTCGATGTAGGGAAGATCTTTCCCTCCCAGATTCCATCGATCGATTCCTGCCGACAGGAGAAAGCATCGATGTCCTTTTTTTGCACTTTCGGCCAAAAGAGCCTGAACGTAATGTCCGCTTCCGGTGTATTCCGGTAGTTGCGATAACACGTGAAGAATTTTGAGATTCTTTCTCATAGAGCCTCCTGCCAGTCGGGCCGCCCGTAAAAACGGGCGGCCCGGTTTACTCCTTGAGGACTAACCTTTTTAGAGATTTCCTCTAACTATTTTTCGATAGGTCGTTGCCGGTCGATTCGTCAAAGGTGATTCTGTCTTTGAACTCCTCTTTTTTACCTTTGTTCCACTGGGATACCGGGGAGAGAAAACCCACGACCCGCGAATAGACCTCGCATCTCGTCTTGCCTTTTTCCATTTGTTTCACGTCCTTTCCTGTGCCTTTTTCAGATTCTGCATACCGCTTTCTCCACGTATCGTCCGATTATGTCGGAGTATCTATCGAGCTCTTCCTCGGTGCATCTTCTTTTGTCCCTGTATTCGGGGTCTAGGATCGTTCCTACAGGCCTGAAATACTGTAAATAGTGAATTTTTGCTCCCCTTACCATTCGGCCAATCCCTTCCGCCGAGCTCTCGTCGTGTAACCCCGGAACGAAGGTCGTTCTGAACTCATAATCTAGAGCTTTTTTCATGATTATCTCTATGCTGCGGACTATCGCATCCTCGAACCCTCCGACGCCCGCCACGGTGGCGTAGTCCTCCAGAGGAGCTTTTACGTCCATTGCGACGTAGTCGACCAGTTTTTCGTCCAACAGGGGCTCTAGGCGATCTGGCAGACTGCCGTTAGTGTCCAATTTTATCAAGATCCCCATCTTCCTGACCTCCGATATAAATCGGGGCAGATCTTCGTGGACTGTCGGTTCTCCGCCGGAGATAACCAGGCCGTCTATGATTTTTCTTCTGCGTCTCAGGAAGTCGAATATATCTTTCTCGTCCAGCCCGTCCCCTTGGTCGAGAAGGGCTCCGTTATGACACCATGGGCAGGCAAAGGTACAGCCTACGGTGAATATCATAGAGGCTATCCGTCCGGGATAGTCGATCAGTGTGGTTTTCCTTATACCTCCGATTATCAAGACAAAATCACTTCTTCTTTCTCTCTTTCGGCCTCGGCTTCAGCTGCACAGAGGGGGCAAAACTCGTGTTCTCCCGCTATATAGCCGTGTATCGGACAGACGCTGAAGGTCGGCGTGACGGTGAAATAGGGTAGTCTGTAGTTCTCGGCGATCTTACGTACAAGTTTTTTCGCTCCATCTCCGTTCGGGAGTCTCTCTCCCAGGAATCCGTGGAATACGGTTCCCCCGGTGTAGACGGTCTGGAGCTCGTCCTGGAGGTCCAGGGCGTCGAATATGTCGTCCGTGGCGTTTACCGGTAGTTGGGACGAGTTCGTGTAGTAAGGATCGGCTCCTGCCAAGGTCGACTGGTGATTGGCGCATTTTATCCTGCTTCCGAACAGGTCTCTGTCTGCCTTGGCAAATCGATAGGTCACCCCTTCCGCCGGGGTCGCCTCCAGGTTGTACAGAGACTCTTTATCTGCTTGATAATCGGCCATTCTGTCCTTCATGGCGTTCATTATTCTCCTCGAACATTCGATCGCTTCACTGTCGGTGAGGTCCTTCCCAAGGAAGTTCAGCATGGCCTCGTTCATCCCGTTGAGCCCTACGGTGTTGAAGTGGTTGTTCCAGTATTTCCCCGAGTCCTCCTTTACCGTTCTGAGATAGAACTTGGAGTAGGGGTACAGGTTGGATTCGGTGAGGCTTTCCAGCACCTTCCTCTTTATCTCCAGACTCTCCCTGGCCGAGTTCATCAGGTCGTATACCCGCTTCGTGAAGTCGTCTTCGTCCTTTGCCAGGTAGCCTATTCTGGCCATGTTCAACGTGACCACCCCTATGGATCCCGTCATGGGGTTGGAGCCGAAGAGACCACCTCCCCTTTTGCGAAGCTCTCTGTTGTCCAGTCTGAGTCTGCAACACATCGACCTGGCGTCGTCGGGACTCATGTCCGAGTTTATGAAGTTTGAGAAGTAGGGAATGCCGTACTTGGCGGTCATCTCCCATATCGGCTCCAGCGTTTCGTTGTCCCAGTCGAACTCGGTGGTTATGTTATAGGTGGGTATGGGGAAGGTGAATACCTTACCCCTGGCGTCGCCGTCCAGCATTACATCGGCGAAGGCCCGGTTTATCATGTCCATCTCCCTCTGAAAATCCCCCAGTTTTCTGTCGCAGAGACGTCCTCCTATTATAGCGGGGAGGTCCCTCAAGGAGCTTGGAGGAGTGAGGTCCATGGTTATGTTGGTAAAAGGCGTCTGGAACCCTACTCTGGTGGGAACGTTGAGGTTGAAGACGAATTCCTGCAACGCTTGCCTCACGTCTTTGTAGGACAGTCCGTCGGCCTGTACGAACGGGGCTAGGTAGGTGTCGAAGTTGGAGAAAGCCTGAGCTCCTGCGGCCTCACCCTGTAAGGTGTAGAAGAAATTGACTATCTGTCCTAGAGCGCTCCTGAAATGTTTGGGAGGGCGGCTCCCTATCTTGGTGCTCACTCCGGTGAATCCGTTTATCAGAAGGTCCTGTAGATCCCATCCGCAACAGTATACCGATAGGTTGCTCAGGTCGTGAATGTGGAAATCTCCCGATACGTGATGTTCCCTTATGGAGGGCGGGTAGATCTCGTTGAGCCAGTACTGGGCGGTGATCTCCGAGGCTATATAGTTGTTGAGTCCCTGGAGGGAGTAGCTCATGTTGCTGTTCTCGTTCACTTTCCAGTCCAGTTTATGCAGGTACTGGCCGACCATTTCTACTGCTCCCCCCAGAAGCTGTCTGGTATCTCTCAATCTGGAGTGCTGTTGTCTGTAGAGAATGTAGGCCTTGGCTATATCAGCGTGTCCCTTTTCTATGAGGATCTTCTCGACCAGGTCCTGCACCTGTTCTACCGAAGGAGATCCTTCATGGTTGAAGAATATGTCCAGGTACGACTCGGCCTGTCGGGTCACCGCCTCTCCGATTTTCTGGTCATGTATGTTGACGGCTGCAGCGGCCTTCATGACGGCCTTGCGGATCCGATCTTTCTCGAAAGGGACCTCTCTGCCGTCTCTTTTGCGAATGTACCCGACCATTTACTCACGTCCTTTTCTTCTTTTATCTTGTCCTCATCCTCGCCGATTCGAGCGGAGACAGAGAGCCATTATACCAGAGGCTCCCTCCAGGATAAAGCCGGAGACTCACTATATAAGTGGTCTCCGGCTTTAGGATACTCTGTATAAGGGGTTTGTGCCATGGGTCTTTATGCTCATTGCGTTTTTGGATTTTTATTTCATGGTAGGAAGCATGGCCGCTATTATGAGAAAAGCGATCCCTACCAGCAGGTCTAGGACTCCCTTCAGAGGACGTCCGGAACGGTACCATCTGGATCCCATCCTTATCATGAAAATACCGCACAACATCAATATTATCGGTGCCACCCAGTGGGCGAAAAACATCGATTCACCTCCTTTTTCAGGCGGCTAAGGAGAGGATCGCTCCTCTGTAGATAGACAACAATGGGTTGGTGTAGGCCTTAAGTGCGTCCCTCTTGGCCATTTCCCTCCCCACTTTCATGCTCTTGGAGTAAGCCTCTTCATGGGGATTATCCGTCTCATCTTCTTTTTCGACGGGGCGAAGTTCGGAGGATTCGAATTCTCCATAGGTTGCCTCTTCGTATATCTCCGTAGACGGAGGTTCCTCCGAGGCCGTGTTTAGAGCTTCCATGAGGTGTCTTGGTGGATTCAGAGATATGTCCGCGCCCACTACGTATCTGTTGCCCTCCGAATCTGCCATATATCGCCGGGACACTGAGGATATGTATCCGTTTCCCTGGATCCTCAGAGAGCTCTCCATGGAGCTTATCTTGTCCTCTATCCGGTGGAGGATCTCTTTCTTCTCCTGATTATCGTAGGCTTTGTTGGATTTGTCATCTCGGTCTCTGCGGTCCAACCTTCCCACTCTTCTGACGTCGTTTAACGGATATGCGGATGGGACAGTGGGATTCGAAACTTGATCCAGGGTCACGGTCATCACCTCCGATATGGTATAAAACAATTGTAGGCTTTATCTCAGGCCATGTACAGTTTTGTATTCGAAAGGCGGTGAGCGATATAAGAAGTTTTTCTATAGCCGATACGCCGTCCCTGATGGTGGATATCGAGGTCATGGAGGGAAATTTAGATGACATGCAGAGGAAAGCCGATTCCTTCGGCGTCAAGTTGAGACCTCACGTCAAGACTCATAGGTCTGTGGCTCTGGCAAAGATGCAGATCGAAAGAGGGGCTTCGGGGATAACTGTGGCGAAGCTTACGGAGGCGGATGTGATGGCCGAAGGAGGTGTGGACGATATCTTTGTGGCCAACGAGATAGTGGGGAATATCAAGCTGGAGCGACTGGCTGAAATTCGGAGAAAGGTCCGTAGAATGGCCGTGGCGGTGGATCACATGGATCATATATCGATACTGAACGGCAGGTTCAAAGACCCCGACCGTCCATTGGAGGTCCTGCTGGACGTAAATACGGGTGATCCCAGAACAGGAGTTGAGCCAGGACCTGAGGCCTTGGACTTGGCGAGATCCGTGTGGGAGAGCCCAGGCCTCTCTCTCAGGGGTATATATACCCATGACGGTCAGAGCTACGATGTGGAAGGGTGGGAAGGGATAATAGAGGTCAACCGGAACAGCCAGCAGGCCGTGATCGATCTGGCCAAGACCATCAAGGATCATGGGATCTCCTGCGAGGAGGTCAGCGTCGGATCCACTCCCTCGTTGCTGCTGGGGGAGATACTGCCCGGGGTGACGGAGATAAGGCCCGGAACCTATATATTTATGGACGCCGATCAGGCCAACGTCTTGGGATCCTACGATCGCTGTGCTCTCTCGGTATTCGCCACCGTGATAAGTCGTCCAACCAGGGATCGAGTGGTTCTGGATGCGGGTACGAAGGCCCTGACCTATTATGTCCAAGATAAGGGAATATGCAGGACTCCGGGACATGGAGTGTTGAAAAGGTATCCCTCGATCCACCTGAACAGGAAGTCCGACGAACACAGCTCATTCGATATACCCTCCGATATGGACGTCGATTTCCACATAGGGGAAAGACTGGAGATAATACCTAATCACGCCTGTCCCACGGTCAATCTCTACGATTCCATCTACGGTGTCAAGGGTGGCGAGGTCGTCGCCCTGTGGCCGGTTTCATGCAGGGGGTGTTCCAGATGAAGGCGATGAAAATTTCTTTGATGGCGGTCTTTTTGGTGGCAATTCTCTTTATGTCCTCGTCGGCGGAGGCTCTGTCCTTCAGCATGTCTACGAAGGTAAGGGATTTCCTCTCCGCCATGGATGGCGATCTTTATCTTCGATGGGGGACATACAGAGGTTTCTGATGCGAGGTTCCATCCGTCCTGGTTCAGGACGTCGAGCCTCTCTACAATCGGGATCGTTACGAGCCGATCGAGGATATGGGTGTGACCCTGTGGATCGATCGAGAGATGAAATTCCAAGACGACGTGGTCGTATTGGAGATGCAGGAATACAAGGGCGTAGTCGTGGTGTTGTGCTCCTCAGTTTCGGAGCAGTGAGCAGAAGGAGGTTTTTTCTATGAAGGTCGATTGCGTGGATGTCCCGAAGGGAAGGGTGGTAGAGGTGTCTGGAAGATTGGATACCCTTACCGCACCCGGTTTCGAGAGTTCCGCCTTGGCCCTGTTGGGCGATGGTATCGGGGCCATGGTCATAGATCTGTCGGAGTTGGAGTATATCAGCAGTGCCGGACTCCGTAGCATCCTTGCTGTAGCTAAAAAAGCCTCAACGGATGGGACCACCGTGTCCCTCTGTGCCATGAAGGGAGTGGTCGAGGAGGTCTTCTCTATATCCGGTTTCGACAGTTTTCTACCGGTATATTCCACCAGAGACGAAGCTTTAGAGGCCATGTGATGGAATGGCGAGAGCGTCGTTTTGCCGCTGAGGCGGGCAGTCTGGAGGACATAAGGGCGTTCGTTCTGCCCTGTCTTGCCGACATACCGAAGAAGCGGAAAATGCACGTAGAGCTGGCGTTGGAGGAGACGGTCGTCAACATCTGTTCCTATGCTTACGAGGTTCCGCCGGGGGAGCTTATTGTCAGGATATCGGACGAAGGAGACCGTTATTTTCTGGAGTTCGAGGATCGAGGGGTTCCCTTCGATCCTCTCTCTTCCGGCGATCCAGACGTAAGTGCTCCTATGGAGGAAAGGGGGCAGGGAGGGCTTGGCATACTGTTGATTCGCAGGGTGATGGACGAGGCCCACTATAGCCGGGAAAACGGCGTCAATAGACTCAGATTGGTAGTTAAAAAGACATGATGCTGCGTATCCTTTCGTCCTTTTTCTGCCTGATCCTTCTGCCCTCGCTATGTTGGGGCAGCGAATTCTTCATGACCGGAGTAAGACTCGATCTTCAATGGTACCCTCAGTCCCAGTTCGCGGGGTATTACGTGGCCTACGAGAAGGGGATGTACCTCCGAAGAGGGCTGAACGTCTTCGTCTACAGAGGAGGTCCGGACAGAGACCCCATGGAGGCGTTGAGGCGCAGAGAGGCCGATTTTGTGACAGCCTTTCTCACCGGTGCCATGGTCTATCGGGAAGGGGGGCTTCCTCTCGTCAATTTGGCACAGGTGGTCAACGAGGGCAATCTACTGCTCGTGGCCCAAAAGAAAGACGGCATCTCCGAGATCTTCGATCTGGATGAAAAGAGGATAAGCATGTGGGGAGACCACTTTTCCGGCGCCTACAGGGGATTTTTCACCGCTCACTGCATATCTCCCGAGATAGTTCCTCAGTTCTATTCGATAGACCTGTTCCTCCGGGGAGGGGTCGTCGCCTGTTCCGCCATGAGCTACAACGAATACGGCAAGATCCTTCAGGCCGGATATCGCCAGGAGGACCTGACGGTCATATCCTTAAAAGACGAGGGATTCGGATTCCCCGAGGACGGCATATACTGTCTCGAGTCCACCTTGAAGGATCATCCTACCGTCTGTCGTGATTTTGTAAGGGCCTCTTTGGAGGGGTGGAGATACGCCGCGGAACATCCGGAGGAAGCTGTGGATATAGTGATGAAATATGCGAAAAGAGCCAAGGTCCCGGTTAACAGGGTTCATATGAGGCGGATGCTGGATGCGATCCTGCCGTCCATAGTGCCTGATTCGTCCGACCTTTGGTCCTTCGGCCGACTGTCCATGTCCGATTACCTTGACACGGCTTTCATGATGGAGGAGAGAGGCCTTATCGGAGAGGTTGTCCCTTTCGAAGATTTCGTGAAGACGGTGTTCGAAGATGAAGATTAAGGGGAGTATCGCCTCTAGGCTGATCCTTTCGACCCTTATAGGGGCGGGATGCGTGCTGTTGGCGATAGTCGGCTATGGTTTCGTCCATGCTAGGTCTACGTTGAAACAGGAGATTATCTCCAGGGTGGAGGGACTCGCTGAGGGAACTTCATTTAAAGTAGGTCGGATTCCTCTGGTGGTCGAAACGGTGGGGCGGGATCTGGCCGTCGGTCTTTCTCTTTCCGACCTGTCAGAAGACGACGTATACTCGATATTGGAAGGGACCTTGAGGGTACACCCCGAGGTATCGGGGGTATGTCTTGCATTTTTCCCTCAGTTGAAGAACTCTCGATTGAGGAATTGGGCCCCATTCGCCTACAGGGACGACGGTGGTATCCACAGAAAAAACCTGGGAGGAAACGGTTACGATAGGGAAATCTGGGATTGGTATCAATTGCCTAAAGAACTTGGGCGTCCGGTATGGACCGAGCCCTATTTCGGTGTCGGTGGTAGCGATAGGTTGCTGATATCCTACTGTATTCCCCTCTACGATTCCGACGGTTCCTTTATGGCCTCTCTGGCCTGCGATGTCTCACTGGACTGGCTCACGGATACGATGACCGGACTTCGGTCCTATGACGACGGATACGCTTTTCTGATCACCTCTGCAGGGACGGTGGTCTCTCATCCCGACAGGGATCTCATCATGAACGAGACTATCTTCAGCATCGCCGATGCCGAAGATAGTGATCGACTTTGGAATATCGGAGACAGCATGAGAAAGGGTGAGTATGGGCTTGTCGAAATGGTGGATTTTACCACTGGAGAGCCCAGCTGGATTGCCTATCGTCCAGTCGGCGATATGGGGTGGTCCATCGGGATAGTCTTTCCCCGTAGGGCCCTCATCGAACCCCTTCACGACCTAAGTAAGTCGCAGCTTATGCTGGGACTTGTCGGTTTAGCGTTGTTGTTCATTGTATCCTTCGTTATCGCAAGGTCGATAACCGGTCCTATAAAAAGCCTGAGCGTCGCCACGAAACTGACCGCATCGGGCGATCTCGAGTCGTATCTGCCATCCGTGACCGGAGACGATGAGGTTGCTCAGCTGGCCCGGTCCTTCGCCTCCATGAGGGAGGATCTTCTCGCCTATGTTGAGGAGCTTCAGGAGACTACCGCCGCCAGGGAAAAGATGGAGAGCGAGCTGAACATCGCCCATTCGATTCAGTTGAGCCTTGTTCCCAGGACCTTTCCGCCCTTTCCCGAAATGGAGGAATTCGACCTTTATGCCCTTTTGGACCCTGCTAAGGAGGTCGGAGGGGATTTCTACGATTTCTTCATGGTCGATCCCGGACACATATTGATAACGGTAGGGGACGTTTCTGGGAAAGGTGTTCCTGCAGCTCTTTTCATGGCGGTGACGAGGACCTTTATAAGGGCCTTCGCCAAGGAGGGGTTGGGGCCCGGAGCCATTTTATCGAGGTTGAACGACGAGATATCTGTGGACAACGAGTCCTGTATGTTCGTCACTGTTTTCTGTGCGGTTATAGACCTGGAAAACGGGGATTTTCTATACGCTTCCGGCGGTCACAACCCTCCATTTCTTCTAGGTGACGGATCCGTGGGCTTCCTTCCTAAGGTCAAAGGACCTCTGGTAGGGCCAATGTCTGGAATGGTCTTCCAAGAGGGGAGGTCCAAAATCGAGGCTGGAGAGACGCTTTTTCTGTACACAGACGGTCTTACCGAGGCGATGGACGGATACGGAAGGCTTCTGGGGGAGGAGAAGTCGATCCTATGGTTGGAGGAGATGGACGGCATCTCCAGCAAGGATATGGTCCTGGCCATGAGGGACAGAACAGCATCGTTCGTCGATGGAGCAGAACAGTCGGACGACATAACCTTGCTGGCCTTTCGTTTCAGAGGTCCGAGCCGTCGGGGAAACTAGGCATGGACAGGATCACCATGTCGTGGTCCGGATGTTGACGTCCCGCTCTCGATCTTTCGGGGATAGAAGTCTCCAGCTCCTTCAGTTTCCAGTTCGATTCCGGCGAGATATTTACATAGCCTATGTGGTCTATGGTGCATTGCAGGTCGTCGTAGCTGTGGCCTTCCTCGAGCTTTAACGTGGGGAACGGTGCCGGGGTCGGTTCGGTCGTGTTGAAATCTCCCAATATAAAGAGGGGATCGTCGTGTCCTTCCGATAGGACACCCAGACTGAGTATCTGAGCCTGACGTATGCCGTTGTTTGTCGCTACCGCTTCGAGCCTATTTTCATTTCCCCTGGTGCCGAGGCTCTGGAGGTGGACGTTTATGGCGGAGAAGGTAGTCCCGGTGGTTATCTCCTCGAAGGTCCCCTCGAGAGGAGGTCTCTGGAATAGTTTATGTATGCTTCCCTTCCAATTTATCCTCTCGTCGACCATGCGTGGTCGGGGAGTTTTTATCGATCTTATTTTGTCCGTTTTCCATATAAAATACAGATCCTGTTTGCCTTGCGTATCGTTTCCTCCGTAGCTCCATCCCGGCAGATCCTCGGAGACGAAGGTCCTCATCGTCTCGTCTCCCTCTATCTCCTGGAGCGCCACTATCTCCGCTCCGGATGCCTCTATTTTTTGGGCCAACAGGGATCGTTCCGATCGGGAATAACCCCTTGGGCCGGAGATTGAAAAGTACTCCATGTTGAATGTCGCTATCGTAAGACTCCAAGATGGTTCGGCTAGGATAAGAAGAGCCATGATCCCGAGCGTTATCGCCATCGTTCCGTTTCTTTTCAAACCGTCTTTCACTCCTTGTGCTGTAGGCTGGTCATCATGTTACCATCTTTTGGCTTTATTCCCATGGTTTTCGAGGCTTTTGTCCTTTAAAACTCCCGTCGTTCGTGTTTCTTGCTTTTCCTTGAAGGTTTTTCATTTGGGGCGTATACTTTCAAATCGTTCCTATCGTGAAAAGGGGGAGTTGTCTATGGAGTTAAAGGCTTGGATAGCGGTGGCTCTGTTCGCCGTTACGATCCTGTCGATAGCTCGAGGATGGATGAAAGCCAGCACAGCCACTCTTCTCGGAGCCTCGGCCATGATGTTGTTTCGGCTGGTCCCCGGTTCGGCTGCCAGTCAGTATATAGATTCCAACACGGTGGGCCTTTTGGTCGGTATGATGATAGTGGTCGGTATACTATCCAAGACCGGGCTCTTTCAGTACATCGCCGTCAAGGCAATAAAGGTTACCAAGGGAAACGGTATCTTGATATTGCTGTCCATCTCCCTGATAACGGCGGTTCTATCCGCCTTTCTCGACAACGTAACGACGGTACTTCTGGTCAGTCCTGTAGTGGTGTCCTTGGCGGATCTGATAAAGATGAACCCTATGCCTCTTTTGATGAGCGAGGTCATCGCGTCCAACATCGGAGGCACTGCTACCCTGATAGGTGACCCTCCGAACATGATTATAGGATCTTATGCGGGGTTTTCCTTCAACGATTTTCTTCTTCATCTGAGTCCGGTGGTCTTTGTTATCTGGGTGATATCGATGGTTTTCCTCTGTTGGCATTACAGAAAGGATCTGAACCCCGATCCTGCCGCTACGAATCGTCTGAAGGAGGTCGATGAGTCCAAGCTCATAAAGGATAAGAAACTGATGGTCCGGGCTGGATTCGTCATGTTCATGGTTCTTTTGGGTTTTCTGTTTCATCACCACCTGGGACTCAACGCCTCGGTCGTGGCTCTGTTCGCAGCAGGGGTTCTCCTGGCTACGTCTCATCTGGACGATGGAGAGATAGTTCATCAAGAGGTGGAATGGCCCACCATAGTTTACTTTGTCTCCCTTTTTATACTCGTCGGAGGACTCCAGGAAAACGGGGTGATCCTGGCCCTGGCGGATATATTGACCGATTTACTGAGCTACAGCCCTATGGCGATGATATTGGGTATTCTCTGGATCTCAGGACTATCCTGTGTTTTTATAAACAACGTGGCCTTCTCCGCCATGTTCGTACACGTAGTGAGCGAGATGGCCAAGAGTGCCGGAATGCCTCCGGATCCACTCTTTTGGTCCTTGGCGCTGGGTTCTTGTCTAGGAGGCAATGGCAGCTATCTAGGTGCTGCGGCAAATGCTGTCATGGCTGATTTTGCCGGCAGAAGCGGATTTCATATTTCCTTTGGTTCTTTTTTCGTGGTTGGTATAAAGACGGTCTTCATCTCCCTCGTAGTGGCCAGCGCGTTCCTGTTCGTCACGTACAGAAACGTGGTCACTTATTGAGAAAGAACCTAAGGGAGAGTATATTTATAAAAGGGGCTTTCGCTCCTAGTAGGAGGGGGTACCATGAAGGTAGGAGAGTTGGTGGACAGGGATCTGACGGCCCTGTCGGGGGACTGTCCCGTTTCGGAGGCCATAGAGATCCTCTATCATCACAATGCCTCGGGGCTTCCCGTTTTGGATGAGGACAACAGGGTGATAGGCTTCATAAGCGAAAAAGACATAATAAAGGCCGCTCTTCCGGGCTACGCCCATATGCTTCACGATTCTTCCTTCCTTCCCGATTACGGCCAGTTTAGCTCCCGCCTGAGGGATATAGCCGACGATCCGGTGAGTAAGTACATGAAGGAGAACGTGATAACCTTCAACGAAGACGACAGCGATTTTTACGTGGCAAATAGGGTTATAAAGGAAAACATAAAAATAGCTCCGGTTTTGCGAGATGGCCAGCTTATAGGCATAGTGAGCAGGTCCCACTTGGTGAGGCATCTTCTGCTTCATCCGGAGGAGATCGAGGATGCCCTGGAGGACGATTCACGGAAATGACGGTACATAAGGAAAAAAGAGGACGAGTCCTGCCGGACTCGTCCTCTTTTTTGGGAATTTATAGATGTCGGATTTTTTGGGCTTGACAGATCGATAGATGTGAATATACTTTAATTATCTGGTCGACAGGATACGGGATGCTAGGAGGCTCGATATGGCAGCGGAATCTTTGAAATACGTGACCTTGAGCAGTCAGATGTTTGATTATCTCAGGAGAGAGGTCGTCGTTTCAGACGAATTTAAAGACGAGGTCTTTATAAGAGAGGCGGAGATCGCCGAGCGTTTAGGGGTGAGCAGAGCTCCGGTCAGAGAGGCCTTGAAACAGATGGAGATGATGGGATTGGTTGTCTCCATGCCTAGAAAGGGTGTCAAGGTCAGGCTTTTCTCAAAGGAAGAGCTGGACGAACTCTACGAGATGAGGGTGGTCCTGGAAGAGCTAGTCTTCAGGGACATAATCGATAAAGGCCTTTTTACCTCGGATGAGAGAGAGTCCTTCCAGGAAAAACTGGAAAAATTGCTAGAGATATGCGAGGGAGATGGAAGTCGAGAGGAGAAGATAAAGGCCTTCTGCGATAAGGATCTCGATTTTCATAGATCTCTCGCCGAGCTTTCCGGAAGGGTCTGGACCGCTAAGGTTCTCGAGACCCTTTACTGTCAACTTCATCTGGCTCTTCTCAGAGAATTGGAGGAAGCGGAGACTTTGGCGGATCTGGTGAGACTACATTATTCCATAGTGGATAATCTCGCGGCTGGAGATCTGGAAAAACTGACCGTCGATCGTAGATACAGTTATTTCGCCCGTAGAAATACGGTTCTTAACAGTAAAAAAGGGAGGTGAGAGGATAGAGCAAACGGCGCCCTAGGTCTTAGGTTTTGTGGACGTTAATTCGACGGAGGTAATACTATGAATGTACGGATACGTACAACCCTGTGTCTCGCAGTCACCGCGGTTATTCTAGCTATGCCCGTATCGTCCGCTGTTGCGGACAATATCAAACTGTCCAACCAGCTACCGCCTTCACATCACATATCGAAGGCATTGGATTTCTTTGCCGACAAGGTAAAGGAATATTCCGGAGGTAAGACAACGGTGAAAGTTTTCCATTCAGCCCAGCTATTCAAGGATACCGAGGTTGTCGAAGCCCTTCAGGAGAATCTGGTACCTATAGCCCTAGTTCCGGTAAATAAGTGGTCCGGTATGATCCCCGCTACCGACGTTTTCGAGATGCCCTTCGTCTTTGAGGAACTTGATTCTATAAAGAAATTTATAGAGGCAGGAGCAGGAGAGCTGCTAAACGAAGAGTTCAAGAAAAAGGGAGTTGCCGATCTATTTTGGGCCGATTATGGTTTCGTGCAGTTTTTCAACAGCAAGCGGCCCCTTGTGACTCCCGCCGATTTTGAGGGGCTCAAGATAAGGACCTTCAGCAACGGAACGGCCGAGACGGTCTCCGCCCTCGGTGGAACTCCGGTTGTTATGAGCTCTTCCGAGATGTATATGGCCCTTCAGCGTAAGACGGTGGATGGGGCTACTACCGGTATGCCTGCGGCGGTTTCCAGAAAGATCTTCGAGGTCCAGAACTATCTAACCGTGTGTAACTACACGACGGCTCAGTTCGTAATCCAGTGTAACCTTGAGTGGTGGGACGAGCTCGGCAAGGATGAAAAGGAGATGCTCCAGAAGGCCGGTGCCGAGGCCGAGGCTTGGCTTCGCGGACAGATAGCCCAGTCGGAAAAGGACGCTCAGAAGGTTATAGCCGATGCGGGACTGGAGATTACCGTGTTAAACGCCGACCAGAGAAAGGCCTTTGTTGAAGCTACCGAGCCGGTAAGATCCGGATTCATGGAGAAGACCCCTCTTTGTAAAAAGCTCGTCGAGATCGCCTTGGGATCTAATTAGGTGGTTGTTTAGAGGTAAGGCGGGAAGTTTGCTTCCCGCCTTACTTCGAAATATCCTTTGGAGGGATTTATGATGATAACATTATATAAAAAGACCATCAACGGTCTCAGCGCCGCGATGGGGTGGCTTTGCGGAATAGGGACGTTGGTGATGGGATTGATCCTCTTCTACGAGGTCGTGAGGAGATATTTCTTCAACTCTCCGACCATATGGACACAGGAGGTCTCGGTCTATATCTTCATGTGGTGTATGTTCGGCGGAGCTTCCTATGCCCTTCAGAAGGGCAAGCACGTCAACATCGATCTTCTTACCGTCAAGCTTTCTCCCAAAGCTCAGAGCAAGCTTAAAGTCCTCACAAGCTTTTTCGGAGCCCTGTTTTGTTCGGAGATAGCCGTTCAGGGATGGGACATGATAGAGAGTGCGGTCAAGTACCAGAAACATTCTCCTACGCCTCTGCACGTGCCCCTCTGGATTCCTCAATCCGCGTTGTTTCTCGGATTCACCTTGCTCGCTCTTCAGTTCGTCGTCCTGATCATAGAGGAGATCGCTTTCATCAGGACCGGCGAGAGAGATTCGGTTCAGGAGGTAAATCACTGATGGGCTCCTTCATGTTTGTGATCCTGCTTTTATTGGTGGTACTTTTCATGGGGATGCCGGTCGCCTTTTCCCTGGGAGCTACATCGGTGTTGCTGACCCTGATATACGATCTTCCCATGAAAATTCTGTCTCAGTCGATATTCACTTCTTTGGAAGGGTTCGTCCTTCTGTCGATCCCTCTATTCGTGCTTATGAGTCAGGTTCTTTTGGACGGGCGGATAGGGGACGATCTCTTCGAGGTTATGAACGCCTGGGTTAGACATCTTCCTGGAGGATTGGCCATTGCGACCATACTCGCCTGTGCCTTCTTCGCCGCAATAACCGGATCCAGCGCCGCCACGGCGGCGACCATAGGGATGGTTGCCTATCCGGCCATGCTGGACAGGGGTTACGATAAAAAGTTCACCCTCGGTTTGTTGGCGGCAGGTGGAACCCTTGGTATTCTCATTCCTCCCAGCATACCTCTCATCCTCTACGGAGCCATCACAGAGGAGTCGGTGGGTAAGCTGTTCATAGCCGGAATAATCCCGGGGTTGATACTGACGGCTATTTTCGTGGTCTATTCGGTCATAAAAAGCAAAAACGGCGGTTTCACCCCTATGCCTAAGGCTTCCTGGAAAGAACGTCTTTCCATAACGGCCAGAAATATATGGGGCATCATACTTCCTATCTTGGTGGTAGGCGGAATCTATTCCGGAGCCTTTACACCGACCGAGGCCGCTGCGGTAGGTTTGGTCTACAGTCTCTTTATAACGCTGGTTATATACAGGACCATCAAGTTCAAGGATATTCCCTCCATCTGCATGAAGGCTCTTGGGACTTCCTGCATGATAGCCATGGTTATAGCAGGAGCCATATTGTTCGGCAGGGTCATGACCTTGCTTATGATTCCCCAAAAGCTTACTGAGCTGATCATAGAGAACAATCTCTCTCCGATGATGTTCATTATCGCGATGAACTTTCTGATGATAATCCTCGGTATGGTGCTGGAGACGGTGTCCATCGTACTGTTGACCATGCCTCTGGTCACCCCTATTCTGATGGCCCTTCATATAGATCCCATATGGTATGCCATCATATTGACGGTTAATATGACCATGGCCCTGATAACCCCTCCTGTAGGGATGAATCTCTACGTAATAAACGGGTTGAGAAAGGATATAACGATGGGAGAGATCATTTCCGGCGTGCTGCCTTTCATGCTGCTTCTGGTCTTTATGCTCGTCGTGGTAATGGCTTTTCCGTCTTTGAGTACCTGGTTACCTTCCGTGATGCACTGATCCCCCTTAGCGAGTGGGGAGAAAGTCCGTTGCCGATATAAAGTTTTTTGCTGAAAAGGAGATGTGACGGTTTTGAATAAAGGTGCCTTGTCCAATTTGGTGGTCCTCGATCTTACTAGGGTCTTGGCTGGTCCTTTCTGTACCATGTTGTTGGCCGATATGGGGGCCGACGTCGTCAAGATAGAGCGTCCCGATACGGGGGACGATACCAGACAGATGGGGCCGTTCGTAAACGGCGAAAGCGCCTACTACATGAACCTGAATCGCAACAAGCGAGGTGTAACCTTAAATCTCAAGTCCGAGAAAGGCAAGAAGATATTTCTGGACATGGTGAAAAAAGCCGATCTCGTGGTCGAAAATTATCGTCCCGGTACCATGGAGAAACTGGGCCTTGGATACGAAGAGCTGAGAAAGGTCAACGACAGGATAATATACGCGGCGGTCTCCGGGTTCGGCCACACCGGTCCCTATAAGATGAAACCGGGCTACGACATAATAGCTCAGGCCATGAGCGGCCTGATGAGCACTACCGGATGGCCCGGAGGGGAGCCCACTAGAACCGGAACCGCTATGGGAGACGTGCTGGCCGGGCTTTCCTGCGCCATAGGTATCTTGGCGGCGGTCAACTCCAGGGAATTGACCGGTGTGGGGCAGAAGGTGGATGTCGCTCTGGTAGACTCGGCCGTTGCCAGCCTGGAGATAATAAACATGATCTATCTCGTGGAGGGAAGGGTTCCCCAGAGGATCGGAAACCGCTATGAATCGACCTATCCCTACGATTCCTTCAAGGCTATGGACGGAGGTTTGGTGATAGGAGCCGCTAACGACAAGCTGTGGCAGAGTCTGTGCGAGGTCATGGAGCGCCCCGAACTGGCGGAGGATCCCAGATATCTGAGGGTTCGGGACAGGGTGTCGCATCATGAGGAGATAAAACCAGTAGTCGAAGAGTGGACCGAAAAGCACACGGTGGAGGACGCCTGTCGGCTGATCGATCAGGCGGGGATACCCTGTGCTCCGATAATGTCCATCGACCAGGTGACCAGCGATCCGCACATAGCGGGAGATAGGGAGATGTTCGTGCCTGTGGAGCATCCGGTGGCTGGAAAGACTACCCTGACAGGCAACCACATAAAGCTTTCTGGGACGCCCGCCGGTATAAGGACCGCATCCCCGACCCTCGGAGAGCACAACCGGGAGGTATTCGGCGAGATGCTTGGAATAGGCGATACGGATCTTCAGCTGCTTCGTTCCGAGGGGGTTCTGTGATGACCAGAGGGAGTCTACCGTCCAGGGTGGAGATAAGAGAGGTCTGTCCGAGAGACGGTTTCCAGAGCGTAAAGGAAAAGATCTTCACGAAGGACAAGATCGCCCTGATCGACGCTATGGCCGAGACCGGCGTATCCGTTATGGAGGTGACTTCCTTCGTAAGTCCCAAGGCCATTCCTCAGATGTCCGATGCCTCGGAGGTCATGACCCATTTCAACGAGAGATGGAGTGGGAAGGTAAAGTCCGTCGTCTTGGTTCCCAACGTCAAAGGAGCCGAGAACGCACTGAAGGTCTCTCCCGATTCACTGAACTTCGTGCTCTCCGCCAGCGCCTCTCACAACAGGGCAAACACCAGGAGGACCATAGAGGAGTCTCTGGCCGAGTTGAAAGAAGTCAAATCTCTTTGCGGAGATGTGGAGCTCGGACTTTCGGTGGCTACCTCCTTTCAGTGTCCCTTCGAGGGCGCTATCTCTCCTGATGCCGTAGTGAATATAGTCGAGAAGGCTATGGAGATCGGAGTGGGTACGGTTACCCTTGCCGACACCATAGGTACCTGTGATCCGGTCTATCTGAGTTCGACTCTGTCGCAGATAAAAAAGGTCTTCGGGGACTATCCTTTCTTTCTCCACCTCCACGATACCCACGGCATGGCTATGGTTAACACTATGATCGCTATGGAGATGGGGTTTTACCGGTTCGACTCGGCTACCGGCGGTCTTGGTGGATGTCCCTTCGCACCTGGAGCGGCGGGAAACTCTGCCACCGAGGACATGGTCAATTTCTTCGACCGTGTAGGTGTCTCCAGTGGAGTGGACCTGGAAAGGGTCCTTGCCATAGCCGATAGAATGAAGACCATGGGGCTTCCGGTGAACAGCCACATGTCCTCTTACAGGGCCGGATGCAGCAGCCTTTCCTGCGAAGGGTGAGAGAATCTTGGGAATGGGAAAAAGGCTCAGAGAAAGGCTGGAACGTCCCGGTATCATAGTAGCTCCCGGGGTGTTCGACGCATTGAGCGCCCGTATCTGCGAGATAGCTGGTTTCGAGGTCTTACAGCATACCGGCTATGGAACTGCGGCCTCTCTTCTTGCTAAACCGGACGTCGGGCTCCTTAGCTTCGGTGAGATGAGAGACCAGCTTTATAGGATGGTCCATGCGGTGGATATCCCAGTAATAGGCGACGGAGATAACGGTTTCGGCAACGCCGTAAACGTGGACAGGACCGTTAGAGAGTATATCTGGGCTGGAGCGGCCGGGCTGTTCGTGGAGGATCAGGTTATACCGAAGCGATGCGGGCATATGTCCGGAAAAGCGGTCATCTCGAAGGATGAGATGATGGGCAAGCTGCGAGCAGCCATGTCGGCCCGAGACCAGGAGGATAGATCGGCACTGATCGTCTACAGAACCGATGCCGTGGCGGTCAATGGTCTTGAGGATGCGCTTAGTCGTGCCAAAAGGGCGGCCGATCTCGGTGTGGACATGGTCTTCGTGGAGGCCTTGGAATCGCTGGATCAGATGGAGACGGCGGTAAAGGAAGTCCCTGTTCCCCTTATGCTGAACCTTGTGGAGGGAGGCCGCACCCCTCTCGTCAGTCCTTCAGTGGCCGAGCAGATGGGTTTCAAGTATCTCATGTATCCTGTTACCCCCCTTTTTGCAGGGGCTAAGGCTATGTTGGACGTCATGTCCGATGTGAGAAATAACGGGCTGTCCGACTCCACGGTTTCCCTGTCCATGGACTTTGCCGAATTCGCCGAAGTGGTCCGGCTTGACCATATAAGGGAGATCGAAAACGATTTTTTGCCAGAAGAAAGCCTGAACAGATACGGAGACAATAGGGGAATACTGTAGGCTCTAGGGTACCTCTAAAAACTCACGTCCGAGGACCGGCGTTTTTAGAGGTGTCCTTTAGAGATACCCTGTGATTGGTTGAAAGTCATGCGTCCTTTTGGGAGGGACTCGAGTTTATCCTCGAGTCCCTCCTCTTCTTTGTCTGTGAGGTCCCTTGATATGCTATGATATTTTTCTGCCTGGCCTATCGATATGCTTCTGATGGGTACAGGGACAGGTTAAGACTAAAAACAAGGAGAGGTTGTCTTTATGTTCGATAATAAAACCATGGAGATTGTTCTGTTTAAGGAGGTGAATAAAATATAGAAGCCTATTCGCCTCCTTTCAGATTGAATCCGAGGAGGTAGTAAATATGAAAATAAATATGAAAGAGCTAGGGCTCACATCGAGCCTGATAGAGGAAGCGTCGAATTACCCTGAGCTTTGCGTCGGTAGAGTGATATCGCAATACAGGGATCTTTACAGAGTAATCACGGAAAGAGGAGATATCAAAGGGGAAGTCTCCGGGAAGTTTCGCTTCGAGGTTAGATCTCCGAGAGATTACCCGGCGGTGGGGGACTTCGTCATGGTCGATCGTGATAACGACGACGCCGGAAACGGAATTATCCACGCCGTATTGGCAAGAAAGAGCGTCTTCATAAGAAGAGCTGCCGGAACGTCCAATCAGGAGCAGGTAGTGGCCTCGAATATCGATATCGTATTCGTGTGTATGTCCTTGAACAACGACTATAACCTGAGACGCCTTGAACGCTATCTGAGCGTAGCATGGGATAGTGGCGCGATTCCGGTGGTCGTGTTGACCAAGGCGGATCTTTGTGAAGATCTCCCAGGAAGGCTTTCCGATTTGAGCTCGGTCGTATGTGGCTGCGATGTTTTGGTCTCGTCCGGATTGACCGAGGACGGTCTCGAATCGCTGAAGGGATATATGGCACCGGGCAAGACCGTAGCCTTGATAGGATCGTCGGGAGTGGGAAAGTCCACCTTGATAAATGGGTTGGCCGGTAGCGAACTCCTCCGGACTCAGGGTGTAAGAGGAGACCACAAGGGCAGACATACTACGACCAGACGAGAATTGGTGATCTTGCCCGGTGGAGGTATCGTGATAGATACCCCTGGGATGAGGGAGCTTGGCTTAGATGGTCTCGATCTTTCCAGGGCTTTCGAGGACGTGGAGGGTCTTGCCGTAAAATGTAGATTTAGAGACTGTAGTCATAACGGAGAGCCAGGATGTGCCGTTCGTAAGGCCATGGACGAAGGCTCTCTTTCTCCCGATCGATTTGCCAGTTACATGAAACTGAAGAGAGAAGCAAAATACGAAGGTTTGAATTCCAAGCAGATCGAGGCGGAGAAAAATTCCTCCATGTATAAGGAGGTCGGAGGGATAAAGAACGCCCGAAAATTGGCCAAGTCCAAAAATAAGTTTAGAGGTTAATTGCCCGTTTGTTGATGCGGGTTGAAGTAGGCCTCCATTCGCTCTTTCTAATGGCGGATGGAGGCCTTTCGTCTATCTAATGGACGTTGACTTAAGGAACATAAGTTTCTTTTGTTGGGTTCTAGTGCTTGACAGTGCATTATCTGGAGTGTATTATACCTGCCATGTTAAACAATATTTTATATTTCTCAGAAGGAGGGAACTGAAATGAAGGTATCTTGCGTAGTGTGCGAAGGCAGCGTGGCTCTTCCCGACGATGCCATGATAGGTGAGTTGCTTATATGCGACGACTGTGGAACGGAGCTCGAGCTGGTGAGTCTGGATCCCCTCAAGGTGGAGGAGGCTCCTGAGATCCAGGAGGACTGGGGCGAATAGCCTATGAACGAGCTTTGGATTCTGTACAGTCGTCTGAGAACGGAGGAGAAACTTCTCAAAAAGGCGGCGGATAAAACGGGAGTGCGGTGTAATTTTGTGGATTTGAGAGGAATCTCCTGGCCGGAGGGACTTAAGGTCGGTGATAACGACGTCGTCCTCTGCCGTTGCGTCTCTCAGGCCCACAACCTCGCGATCGCACGCCTTCTAGAATCTCGAGGTGTCCGTACGGTCAACCATTCCTCGGTTATAGAGGCCTGTGGCGACAAGGTCTTTACCGCCGGACTTCTCGATATGGCCGGTTTAAGACAGCCTCGCTATTCAGTGGCTTTCTCTCCGGAAGAAGCGGTGAATACGTCCGAGTCCATGGGGTTTCCCGTTGTTTTCAAGCCGCCCGTAGGGAGCTGGGGCAGACTTCTTTCCAAGGTCAACGACGTGGATTCGGCTGAGACTATAGTGGAACATAAGTCCTTCATGGGGCCTCAGCATCAGACTTTCTTCATTCAGGAATACGTGGAAAAGGATGGATACGATGTCAGGGCTCTGGTGTTGGGAGGAAAGCCCATAACGGCCATTAAGCGAAAGAGCCGTCACTGGATAACGAACACCGCAAGAGGCGGAAACGTAGAGGGAATAGAGATCGATCAAGCCATGGCGGATGTGTTGAAAAGGGTCCACGACGTTTTCAAAGGCGATCTTTTGGCCGTGGATCTGTTTCACGACGATCAGGGATGGTCGGTAAACGAGGTCAACGGGCAGGCCGAGTTTCACGGGTCGGTCGAGGGTACCGAGGTAGACGTCGCCGGGATGTTGGTGGATTACTGCATCTCACTTATGGAAGGGAGCTTCTGACATGTTCGAGGTGATCGTATGGGGGGCCAGCGGAATGGCCGGAGGAGAGCTTTTGAGGATTCTCTCCGGTCACGACGGGATGACGGTGGTCGCCGCCGTGTCCAGAAGGTCTCCAGGGAAGACGGTCTGGCATGACCATCCTCATCTCAGAGGTTGTTATCCCGACATGGTCTACTCGTCTCCGGAGGAGGCGTTGAAGATTAAGAGCGACTTGGTTTTTCTTGCTCTGCCTCACGGAGGGGCCTGGAGAGTTGCGGTTGACTATCGTGAAAGGGGTGTGCCTGTCGTCGATCTGTCCGGAGATTTCAGGCTCAAGGATCCTGCGGATTACTTTCGGTGGTATGGGTTGGAGCACGGGGCTCCCGAGTACCTTCAGGAAGCCGTTTACGGTCTTCCCGAGCTGCATAGAGATGCTTTGGCCGGGGCGTCCCTGGCCAGCGGCGTAGGATGCAATGCGTCATGTGCAATTCTCGGCCTGGCACCTCTTGCCTCCACAGGTCTCATCGAGTCGGTTCGGATGGAGATGAGGGTCGGTTCCTCCGAGGCCGGGGCCTCTCCCAGTAAGGGATCTCATCACCCCTATAGGACCAGGACCATGAGGGTGTTCGAGCCCTTCAGACACAGACACCTGGCGGAGGTGATTCAGGAGACCGGATTGCCGGAGGAAAGGCTTTCCATGACCATGACAGCCGTCGAGATGGTGAGAGGAGTTCAGATGCTGGCCCAGGTTTTCCTGACCGAACCGATCAAGGAAGCTGTTTTGTGGAAGGCCTACAGAAAGGCGATCGAAGGACATCCCTTTTGGTCTCTTTGTCCCGCCAGACCCAGTCATCTTCGTCTTCCCGATCCCAGATTCGTGTTGGGCAGCAACTCCGCGTCGGTGGGGTTCGTCCTCCACGAGGACGGCAAGAGACTCCTGATCGTGTCCGCTCTGGACAACCTGATGAAGGGAGCCTCCGGCACGGCGGTGCAGGCGGCCAACCTGATGTTGGGGCTCGACGAGACGACGGGGTTGCTTACATCTCCCCTCTATCCCGCCTAGGAGGCGATGAGGTTGAACTTCAAAGGAGTTGTCAAGATCGGTGGTGCCAGGGGAAACGACCCTACGCCGCTCCTGCGGGAGCTTTCCGAACGGGCGGTTTTGGGGGAAAAATGGCTGCTCGTTCACGGAGGCAGCGGAAAGATGGAGGAACTGTGTCTGTCGTCGGGCATAGAACCCAAATACGTGTACAGTCCAAGCGGATTCAGGAGCCGTTTCACCGGTAAGAGGGAGATGGCGCTTTTCGAGGGAGCCTGTTCTTCCGTCTCCATTGATTTGATCTCGTCCCTCTGGTCCATGGGAACCCCCGCTTGTCCCGTGTGGCCCAGCGATGGTTCCGGTGCCACTGCAAAGGCGAAGGACGCCTTGAGAAGCGTGGAGGACGGTCGAGTAATGGTGTTGCGGGGAAACAGGAGCGGTTCGGTAAGACGATTCTTCGGCCATGCCGTGGATGCAACCTGGAGAGCTCGGGCGATACCGGTGATGCCCCCTTTGGCGGTGGACGAGGATAACGGAGGTCTGCTGAACGTGGATGGCGATCGTTTAGCCGCTCTTGCCGCGGCGTCTCTGGAAGCTTCCGTTCTCGTGATACTGAGCAACGTTCCTGGGGTTCTCAAGGACGTCGAAGATCCCTCGTCTTTGATGCGCTGGGGAACCTTGGAGGAGTTGATGTCCCTGTCGAAGGGTAACATGAAGAGAAAAATGGTCGCAGTCCAGGAGGCCCTGGAGGGCGGAGTGGACAAGGTAATCCTATCGGACAGCCGGGTAGAATCCCCTTTGTCCGGAGCTTTGGAGGGAAGGGGGACGACCGTATGTCGGGCCTTTACGGCGGAAGAGGATTGAAGATGGCCTCCGGCAAGGGGGCGGAGCTCTTCGACGACGGGGGCAAAAGGTATGTGGATTTCATGGCCGGTCACGGATCGTCTCTTTTCGGACACTGTCATCCAGATTTGATCGCGGCGGTCGAAAGTGCCTCTCGAAGTCCCTGGTCGATAGGGCTAGGGATCGACTCCCATTCCAGGGACCGTTTTCTGTCGGTTCTGAGGTCTCTGCTCCCCGATGGGCGGGTCTTTATGTGCAACAGCGGAACCGAGGCAGTCGAAGCGGCCTTGAAGCTGGTGCTGGCCCATTCGGACAGGCCCAGAATATTGGCCTTGAAGATGGGTTTTCACGGTAGGACACTGGGGGCCCTGGGGCTGACCTTCAACCCCAAGTACAGAAAACCCTGGATGTCTTCGCTGCTTCCGGTGGAGCATCTTTCCGCCGAGGAGCTTCTGGACTCCGTCGATCTAAGGACGGCGGCGGTCTTCGTCGAGCCGGTCCAGGGGGAGGGAGGAGTATATCCGATGGACCCCGATTACGGCAGGGCTTTGAGCGATCTATGCAAGGAAAACGGGGTCCTGCTCGTGGCGGATGAGATTCAATCCGGATGGGGGCGTTGCGGCTCTGTCCTGGCCTCCACCTTGGTGGGGCTAGATCCGGACGTCGTGTGTCTCGCTAAGGGGTTGGCGGGAGGTCTTCCCGCTGGGGCGACAATATGGAAAGGATCGGTCGGGGATTTTACCTCCGGGGGACATGGCACGACATACGGTGGCAATCCCTTCATCTCGGCGGTTGGTTTGGCCGCCTGGAATCTTCTGGAGGAACGAAAATACCCCCTTCAGGCCGAGACCAAGGGAGCCGGTTTTATGGAGGCTCTCAAGAGTATAAATTCCCCCCAACTCAGAGAGGTTCGGGGACTGGGGCTTTTAGTGGGGGTCGAGACTGCCAGGCGTTCCACCGAGTTTGTCAGAATGCTTCAGGACCGAGGGGTCCTGGCTCTTCCCGCCGGTCCCAAGGTGCTTCGTTTTTTGCCTCCGTTCGTGGCGGAGGGGAGCCATTTCGACGAAGTTGTCCATGCTTTGGAGGAGGTCTGTCATGAGTTGGATAGAAGGTGACGGAGGCTTTCTCAGGGAGTTGGTCGAGTGCAGAAGCGAGAGCGGAGATGAAGAGAGCTGCTGCGTTCTTCTCTCCTCTCGACTTCCTGCATTGGGCTGGGAGTCGGTGGTACGGGACGAGGTCGGCAACGTCGTGGCGTCCAGGGGCACCGGTCCCAGGGAGCTGTTGATGATGGGTCATATAGACACAGTGCCTGGAGGTCCGAAAACCGAGGTAGAAGGGGACGTCCTGTGGGGGAGGGGCTCGGTCGACGCAAAGGGACCTCTGGCGTCGTTCTCCTTGGCGGGAGGTCGGGCCATCGTTCCAGACGGTTGGCGGTACACGTTGATAGCAGCGGTCGGAGAGGAAATGGATTCCAGAGGTGCCAGATACGTAATGGAGAGCAGAAAAGCTCCTCTGGGTTGCATCATAGGAGAGCCCTCCGGAGGGGATGGTGTCACGTTGGCTTACCGAGGCTGCCTTTTCCTCAGACTGGAGGCCTCCGACGGCGGAGCCCATAGGAGCGGAGGCTCCGGCCCTCTCACCGAGACCCTCTCGGCGGCGTCGGAGATCCTCAGGATGGTCGAGTCGATGGAAGAGGATGGTCCGATCGTTCGAAGATACTCAGCCACCGTGGCCTCCATGTATGGGGTGGAGAAAGGTGAAAGGCACGCCTCTATAGACCTTGACGTTCGCCTTCCATTGGGAGCCGACCCATCGTCGCTTGCTCGGAGTTTTCAAGAGATCTGCTCTGTCAAAGCGGTGGATATGTCGGTACGGCAATCGGTATCGGCCCATATGTCCGACAGGAGGGATCTCGTGGTAAGGGCTTTATCTACCTCCGTCAGAGAGGAAGGACTATCTCCCAGACTACTTGCCAAGGGGGGAACCGCCGACTTTAACGTGGTGGCCCCGTGGGGAGTTCCGATGGCGGCCTACGGTCCGGGAGATTCAGGACTGGATCACGGTCCGGACGAGAGGCTTTCGATCGGCGAACTGAAGACGGCGATAAGGGTGTTGGAGAGGGCGCTGCCGAGGGCCTGTCTGTTTCTCAGTGGTTAGGCTTTTTTTATCACAGGAACGGCTATTTCCGTTCGGAGATCCGCAGGAGACGGCACCGTATCGGGGCAATTCAGGTATATCTCCCGGTCCGGCCCCGTCTTCTCGTAGCCGTTCTCTCCTATCCAGTCGTACAGTGCTCCGTAGGCCGTCTGAATCCCCTCGTAGGGTCCGCAGTGAAGGACGCTCGCCGCGGTGCACCCCTCTAGTTTTCTGCACTCGAAGGGCTGGGCGGTCTCCACGATCCGGTCCGTCGTCATGGCCACCTCCACGTCCATGTGTTCCGGGTCGAATTCCTTGCAGTGGTAGAGGGCCACTCCTATGCCTTCGGTCGATAACCCGAGGGAGTCCATATAGGAGCACACTTCCCCATAGGCGGCCATCATATCCTCCCCTATTCTTGGAAGAGCCGTCATGAGTCTCTTGGATATCACGATCATTTCCTCCATTTCCTTGACTATAACCTTGTAGTCCACGAAAATCTCCTCCTTTTTCATGGTAAGCATGTCCAGCATGTCCAGCGTCCTCCTCATGGAAGATACCTTTCTTTCAAGTCTTCCCCGGTAGTTGTCGAGTCTTTCGGCTAGAATCTCGGGGTTTCTCTCGGCCAGAAATCCCCGGATCTCGTCCAGCGGCATGTCGAGAAGTCTCAGGACCCTTATTCGCTCCGATTCGACTACCTGTATAGGAGCGTAATATCGGTATCCGGTCATGGGATCCACCGAGACGGGGTTAAGCAATCCTTGCTCGTCATATATCCTGAGGGCTTTTTTCGACAGCCGGCTCAACCTGGAAAACTCTCCTATGGTCATTCTGTAGCTCATACAGCGCCCTCCCGTTTATACAGTATGTTAGACCTTTCCCTAAGGGTAAGGTCAAGCCTAGTGAACGATTATGTCCGACTGAGCACCGCATTCGGAACATCTTCCGTCCTCAAGTAGCCCCATCGCGTCGACCCGATAGCCCCCCCTCGTGACCAGAGGTGCTCCGCAGCTCATGCATCTGGTGATGGAGCCAAGCCCCCTGTTTCCCTGGTAGACCCTCATGAGTTCCGAGGAGGCTAGGTCTGCCATATGGTCCATCAGCCTTTCGTCGGTGGGAGGGGCGTTCCATCTGTGAGCCGGATAGTACCTGTTTATATGGAGGGGGATCGCTGGGTCCAGGTTATTCAGCCATCGAAGCATTCTCGCGAATTCTTCCAGATCGTCGGAGATCCCGGGAACCGCCAGCCAGGAGATCTCCAGGTGTATCCCCTTTTCGTGTATAGCTTTTATCGTAGATTTCGTAGCGTCGAGATTTCCGCCTATCTTGGTGTACGTGTCATCATCGAAGGTCTTCAGGTCAACGTTGGCACAGTCGATCGATGGCAGGAGGTCTTTCAAGGGAGCTTGGGCGATCTGTCCGTTTGTCACCAGGACCGTTCTCTTGCCCTTTTTCCTGAGCATGGGCAGGACGTCGATGAGGAACTCGTAGGAGACAAGCGGTTCGTTGTAGGTGAAGGCCACCAGGTCGGTCCCGCTTCGATCCGTCAGGTCCGATATGTCGGAGGGAGACATGTCGGTCGTAGGGGGGGCGCCGTCAAACCTAGTGAGTCGCCAGTTCTGACAGAACGGGCAGTTCATGGAGCATCCCACGCTTCCCAGAGAGAGTATCGGTTCTCCCGGGTGCCAATGGAACAGGGGCTTCTTCTCCACCGGATCGATCGCTACGGAGGAGATTTCTCCGTAATTCAGTACCATCAGTACTCCGCCCTCGTTTTTTCTGACGGAGCAGAACCCGCTGTCGCCTGGTTTCAGGAAACAGCTGTGGGGACATAGATCGCATATGATGCCATCCCCCTCTGGATGCCACCATAGAGCCTCAGTCTTCATCGGATTCCCCGTGCCTCTCGACGGTGAACCTCTCTATCTCCAGGTCGTCGGTGTATGCCAACCCGGCCTTGGCCGCGGCTATGGATAGTTGATCGTCGATTGAATCCACTCCTTCTAGATCCGGAAGCAGAACCCCCCGTCTGGAACCCTTGGAGACTATGACGCCGTAGATTCTAGGGTTCAGCTGCTCTTTATCCGGAACCCTTTCGGGTTCGGAGAGTATGTCCACCGATATGGTTATCTCTTTGAGCTCCTTTGAGGTGACCGGGGGAAACCTCGGGTCCGATGTGGCGGCGGCTATGGCGTTGGACTCTATTTCCTCCGCCAGGGAAGCTCTCACGGGAGAGAGGGTTCCGATACATCCTCTCAACTGTCCTCTCTTTTTGAGCGACACAAAACAAGCCCTTGGTCGCGACAGTTCCTTGTTTGTCGTTTCATCCCTTTGTCTGTTTTTCCCGTCGAGAAAGTACTCGAGGGTAGATCTTGCCAATCTTACCGCAGGGTGAGTTTTCGTCGTACCGGATTTTGGCTTATCGACCGTTCCCAATGCGATGCAGTAGCCGACGCCGTAGGGGCCTTCGTATGAGAGTACGTCCATAGGAGCTCCTATAAGTCCTATGAGGGCCATGGCGGAACGGAGGCCGCATTCTCCCGCTCGTGATATGGTCTCTGGATCCATCCGAGCTATGGGATCGGATTTTCCCTTTATAAGGGCTTCGACGATACGTTCGTCCAGTATTCTGCCGTCCGGGGAGTATCCCGCAGGGGCGTCCGGTGTCAGACGGTGAGAGAGGTCGCCACTTGCTACCAATCCCCAGCTTCTTTTTCCCGTCATAGTCGAAAGAGCTTTTCCCATCTCGTAGGCCTCTTCCCGAGTCAGTCCTATAGGATTTGCCAGAATTACCGAAGGCATCCTGGTCCATCTCTTTCTGAAAAACCAGAAGGGGACGAATGCTCCGTGGTCGAGAGAGGTAATTTTGTTGTGATATGTACGTATGGGTATCTTCCCGTCTAGGAATGAGATCAGATCTTCTGCGGCTTCCATATTCCCGTTCAGGTTCATCGAGATCTCCGGATGGCCGAATCCCCCCATGTCTCCTTCATAGATAGATCCGGTCGATATGGTCAATCCCCTGAACGAGAACGAGTGGGGCGAGAGGATTAAGATCGTATCCGGCAAGTTACTCGAGAGCCTTTTGGCCAGATCTTCCATCGCTTCGATCGTGTCGATAGCCTCCATCTGCCTGCCTTCGCCTATGTTATCCACTATTATAGGTGGATGAGGGGTAAGACATCCCCAGAGCCACATGTACAGGACCTCCTCTTGGATGAATTTTGAAGCTCTGTATTTACTATACGCCAAAGGCCATGAGATTGGGAGTTTAGGGCTGAGTCGATAAGGGTGTTACAATTAAAAAAAGACTCTGCCGTTCATACGGTGGAGGACGATAGAAGACGGAGGCTGACAATGTCCAAAACGAAGATCTTGATAGTCGAGGACGAGATCATCATAGCGATGGATCTCAGGGCTAGGTTGGAGCGAATGGGATACGAGGCCGTCGAGTTGAGCGATGTCTTGGATATCTCTCTTGGATCCGTCGCTTCTCACGATCCGGACGTAGTTTTGATGGATATCCGACTGGGGGAGGGGGTAGACGGTATCTCTCTTGCCGGAGAGATAAGGAGAGATCTGGATATCCCCGTTATTTTCGTAACGGCTCACTCCGATAGTCTGACCCTGGATAGAGCGGGCCGTACCGACCCTTACGGTTATCTCATAAAACCGGTGAAGGATCGAGAGCTTCAGGTGACTATCTCTATGGCGATGCACAAACACCATACCGAGGGGCAGCTGCATAAACTTTTCCACAACATACCGAACGGGGTTATGGTGTTGCGATACGACGAGAGTGCTCACGATCTGATCGTCGAGTCGGTAAACCCGGCGGCGATGAAGATGGATAGAGTCGAGGAAGATATGGTGGGAAGACCTCTTTCCGCCTACCTCATGAGGTCCGTCTGTTACGATCTGGAGGGAAGCGGTTGTTTTGGTCTTGTAGAGACGGTCTATCGGGTATGGAAGACCGGCGTATCGGAGCCATACACTTTGACCTCCATAAGAGACGATTCGATTTTTGGATGGAGAGAATATTTCGTGTACAGGTCCTCCAAGGACGAGGTGACTTTCGTCTTTCAGGACGTGACGGAGAGGAAACGGCTGGAGGAAACCCTGAAACTGAGGGCCAGCGACATGATGTATAGCATAGAACATCTGGAAGCTCTCAGGGCTTCTCTGGACGTGGCTCTGGAGAGCGATCTTTCGGTAGCTCAGAGGATATCCTACATCGCCGATTTCATGGCTAAGGCAGTGAGCGATCCAGATAGAATGTCGGTCAGGATCGTCTGGGAGGACAAGGAGGTTAGAAACTCCGGATTTCAGGGCATGAGGTGGCTTTTCTCCCGCCCTCTGTTCAGAGGGCGGCGAAAGATAGGTTCCGTCGAGTGGGGGTACTCGGAGGAGAGGGCGGATTTATTCGAGGGACCTTTCTCGAGAGAAGAGATAGATCTTTTCGAGTCATTGGTGCAGGTTATCTCCCATCTGGTAGAGGATAGTCTGAGAGAGAGGGAGCTACGAGGGCGTATAGGAATCCTTCAGGATGTTCTGGATTCTTTTAACGTGCCGGTTCTGTGTCTGGACAGAGTGGGACGGATAGTTCACCTTAACGGATCTATGGAGGAACTGCTGGACATGGGGAGGGAAGAACTTTTGTCCCTGTCTTTGGACAGAATCCCTTCCGACATCGCGAGGAAGCTCTCCCCCGTATCGGCCAGGGTCTTGGAATCCGGGGTGGCGGAGAGGATTCATTGGGAGGAATCTCCAGTGGAGATCAGACCGACTTTGAACATGGGGCTCGTCTCAGGTGTGATGATTTTATTTCCCGTCTCCGGGAGGTGCTGCAATGACATCTCGTGACGATATGGAGGAAAGAAGGCTGGAGCTTGGTGTCGCCATGGCCGAGTCGTCTTTAGATAAGCTTCTGGCCGATCTGGGTAAGCTGGTGGAGAAAGGGGAGCTGCCCGACGATGAGGTTTTGCACGGATCCTTTTCCTATAGGGTGTCGGTAGACAGGTTAACGGTTTTTTTGGACCTTTTCCCTCCGTCGGAAGGGGGGGAGCCTCTGGAGTCTTTGTCTATATTCCAGGCCCTGAGGGAGCATGGTATAGACGAAGTTTTGGAGGAGAACGTCATTTCCGCCGTGTCCGAGTGCAACCGAGAGAGAAAGACCTTGCAGAGAGTGGTGGCAGCTCAAGGAGTTCCCCCTAAACCTTCCAAGGACGGATCCATAAGATATAACCTTCCCTTTCGAGAAAAAGGCTCGGAGATGGTAGACGAAGAAAAGAAAGTGGACTACAAAGATAGAGGAACTATAATCTTCGTCGATGTCGGAGAGGAATTGGCCTATGTCGATCCGCCGGAAGAGGGAGAACCCGGTAAGGATGTCTATGGCAGGCAGATTCCTGTAAAGCCTCCAAAACGATTTTCGCTATCTGCCGGTAAAGGGGTCGAATGTGTTGACGGAAGGATCTTTAAGGCTATCGTTCAAGGACAGCCGGTACTGCGAGGCCAGGAAATATCGGTACGAGAGGTATATGTAATTCCCGGTGACGTTAATTTAACGACCGGCAACGTGGATTTTTTCGGATCTGTCATGGTTGGTGGAAACGTAGCGGAAGGCTTTTCCATCGTATGCGGAGGCGATCTTGAAATCAGGGGCACGGCTGAGTCGGCGTGTATATCGGTCGCTGGTAACGCCAGGATCAACTCCATAATAGGTGAAAACTCCAAAATAGACGTTAAGGGGAGTCTCGAAGCGCGTTTCATTCAGGGCGGAGAGATAAAGGTAGGAGAGGACGTCGTCGTGGGCTCCTACGTGCTTCACTCCGACCTACAGGCCGGGGGCGCGGTAACCGTTAGAGGACGTAAGGGCATTATCGGCGGACATGTCGTCGCTCTCGATAAAATAGACACGACGGTGGCAGGTGCACCGATGGGAACCGTCACGGTTCTGGAAGTAGGGGTGATGGCCCATCTAAAGGCAGAGCTTGCGGATCTCGAGTCTAGGATAGATAAGGGGCAGGATGTGCTGAACAAGATATACCAGGTGGTGAAGGCCATATTGCCCAGGTTCAAAGCAGGGTATCCGGTTCCTTCCTCCATGAAGGAGAGGTTGAGAATAGTCCAGGATAAAAAAGAGGCCTTGACCGATGCGATTCAGGGCTGGAAAGGCCGTGAGATGGTCATAAGGCGCCAGATGGCTCAGATGTCAGGTGCTTTTCCTACGGTCTCAGTGAGACAAAAGGTGTATCCCGGAGTGGAGATCGTCATATATAACGTCAGAAAATCAATCCGGGAAGAGTTGCGATTTATCACGTTCTCTAGAGATGTCGACAATAATCGAATAAAGGAGAGCCCATGTTCGCGATAGAAATGTGTTTCGTATAATGTGTGCTATAATTATAAGATAGGACTGAGATAGTAGTCTCCTTTTGGAGATGATGTAAATTAAAAATCAAGGAGAGTGATGGAAAGTTGACAGCGATTATAGAGGTGAAAGACCTTTGGAAGGTCTACGGCAAGGACGCCGTCGACGTCGACGTCGAGGACGAGGATCTCATAACCGAATTTGACGAGTCGGAGGATACGGTAGTCGCTATAAGAGGAATTTCCTTCGAGGTCCAGCGGGGAGAGGTTTTCGTGGTCATGGGGCTTTCTGGCAGCGGTAAATCTACCCTGATAAGGAGTATCCTGCGTCTTATCGATCCCTCCTCTGGATCCATAGTGGTCGATGGTGAGGACGTAACTCAGCTTGATCGTGATGGATTGGTCCAGTTCAGACGTGATCATGTAGCTATGGTGTTCCAGCATTACGGCCTGCTTCCCCATAGGACGGTCCTTCAAAACGTTGCTTTTGGTCTCAAGTTGAAGGGAATCCCTCAAAAGGAGAGACTCGATAGGGCCATGGCAGCTATCGAGCGAGTTGGGCTTAAGGGATGGGAGAATTACTATCCTTCCTCGTTGAGCGGCGGGATGAGACAGAGGGTCGGTATCGCCAGAGCCGTGGTCATGGATTCCCCCATCCTCCTAATGGACGAGCCTTTCAGTGGACTGGATCCCCTTATCCGCAGGGAGATGCAGGATGAGCTCATCCGTTTGCAGGAGGAGATGCACAAGACTATATTCTTCGTCACCCATGATTTGGACGAGGCTATGCGTCTCGGAGATCGTATGGCTGTAATGAAAAACGGCGACATAGTCCAGATGGGGCATCCTTCGGAGATTCTGGCCAACCCTGCCGACGAATACGTGGCTCGCTTTGTCCACGACAAAAGAGAGCAGCTCAGGATGGCCGACGCCAAGAATTGCCCTGTTTCCGAGGAGGTGATTTCCGATGTTTCCTGATGCATGGGAATTTCACGTAGCTCAATACGTAAACGACGGAGTCGACTGGCTTCTGGTTCGGTTTGCCCCTGCTTTCGACAGTATCTCCGTGTTCATCTCCTCCGTACTTTCGGGAATACAGAGCTCTCTGGAGATGGTACCCTGGTGGGCCTATATCATCGCGGTGGCTCTAGGCGTATGGTTGGCAACGGGCAAGAAGAAGTCTGCGGTTATACTGGCTGCTTTTACCTTCTGTATCGGTCTTTTCGGCCTTTGGGGGTTGGCTCTCGAGACCCTCTCGATAATAATAACGTCCGTTTTGATCTCCCTTTTGTTGGGAATTCCCCTCGGAGTAATGACGGCGGAGTTCCCTAGGGGAACCGCCTTTATGAAGCCCCTTCTCGACGGCATGCAGACCATGCCCAGTTTCGTCTATCTAATACCGGCTATGATGTTCTTCGGCCTGGGAAAGGTCCCCGCTGTCTTCGCTACGTTGATATATTCGATGCCTCCTGTCATACGACTGACCACCCTCGGACTTCGACAGGTTCCCAAACCTGCGCAGGAAGCCGCTATCGCTTATGGTGCCACTAGGTGGCAATTGCTCAAGGAGGTTCGTCTTCCCTTGGCCATGCCTGGGATAATGGCCGGAATAAACCAGACTACCATGATGGCGTTGGCCATGGTAGTTGTGTGTGCCATGATTGGCGCTAGGGGACTTGGGCAGGAAGTGTTGCTATCGATAAACAGGATCGATATCGGTAGAGGGTTCGAATCGGGCATAAGCATCGTCATAATGGCGATAGTCATAGATCGGATTACCCAAGGATTGGGCAAGAGATGGGAGCCCAAGAAAAGACAGTAACGTCAACCCTCTGTTTTTTTAGGTTGACAGTTCTGACGTAGCCGTGTATCCTCTCGTCGTAGTAAACAAAACTACGACGAGAGGATTTTTTTATGAAGATCAAAACGAGGGATATGGTTCTGGTTGCTCTTTTTGCCGGGCTTACCGCAGTAGGTGCTTTCCTAAGAATTCCCATAGGTCCCGCTCCTATCTCGATGCAGAATTTTTTTACGGTGATGTCCGGATGTCTCTTGGGCTCTAGGCTTGGGGCGGTCTCCCAAGGGTTGTACGTCTCTCTGGGGTTGATAGGGGTTCCCGTTTTTACCTCCGGAGGAGGTCCGTCCTATCTGCTTAACCCAACCTTCGGCTTTTTAATGGGGTTCATCCTCTGTGCCTGGATAATAGGAAGGTTGACGGAGGGAAAAAAGCCATCGGTGGCCGTTTTTTTTCTTGCTTCCGTAGCGGGTTCCTTGGTTGTTTATGCTGTAGGGGTGCCATGGCTTTACGTTATATTGACCAAGGTGTCCGGAGTGGATATAACGTTTATGAAGGCTTTAAAGGTAGGTTGCCTGGTATTTATACCCGGAGATCTGGTAAAGATAGCCTTGGTCTCTTGGCTGTCCAGTAGAATAGTGCCTTTGATAGCTAGAGGGTAGATATTACGGTTCACCGGATTGCTCAAAAGAGTGATCCGGTTTATTTTTTTAGTTCAAAATATGACATAAGCCTTCGTATGTGATATTAACGAAAAAATGCCTATCTTGTCGTCTTTCTGGTGAGTGTGAGATTTGACAACCTTGTGTGCAGTGTAATAAGGTGAATATGGTGCTTGGCACCAAACTATCGTTAAGGGGGCAAGTTTATGAAGAGGTACATCAGTTTATTGCTCAGCGTCTTTATGGTTGCGGTCTTAGCCTCGACCGCTCTCGCCGATGCCGCTTTCCACATCGGTATCTGTACCGGAACGGTGTCTCAGTCCGAGGACGACCTCAGAGGAGCCGAGGCCATGATCGCCAAATACGGCGATGTGGCAAACGGTGGAATGATCAAGCATATCACCTATCCGGATAACTTTATGCAGGAGATGGAGACGACGATATCCCAGATAGCTTCCTTCTCCGACGATCCTTTGATGAAGGTCGTAGTTGTAAATCAGGCTATCCCCGGGACCACCGAGGCCTTCCGTCGCATAAGGGAGAAGAGGGACGATATCCTTCTCTTTGCCGGTGAGGCTCACGAAGACCCCGGCGTCATCGAGTCCGTGGCGGACCTCGCCATAAACGCGGATAACATAGCTCGCGGCTACCTCATCATAGCTGCCGCCCAGAAGCTGGGAGCTACCGATTTCGTTCATATCTCTTTCCCCCGTCATATGAGCTACGAGCTACTATCCCGTCGTCGCAACATCATGGAGGCCGCCTGTAACGATCTGGGGATCAAATTCCACTTCGAGACCGCTCCGGACCCGACCAGCGACGTAGGAGTGGCGGGAGCCCAGCAGTTCATCCTCGAGAAGGTTCCTGCCTGGCTCGATAAGTACGGCACCAAGACCGCTTTCTTCTGCACCAACGATGCCCACACCGAGCCCCTCCTCAAGAGGATAGCCGAGGGCGGAGGTTTCTTCATCGAAGCGGACCTTCCCTCTCCTCTCATGGGTTATCCCGGAGCATTGGGAGTAGAGCTTGCCGACGTCAAGGGCGATTTCCCCGCTATCCTCAAGAGGGTAGAGGAAGCCGTTATCGATCAGGGCGGCAAAGGACGTATGGGAACCTGGGCCTATTCCTACGGCTACACCAACTCGGTGGCCTTGGTGGAGTTCGGCCGTCAGTGTGCGGATAACGGAATCGACCATAAGCACTTCCGCAGGAAGTTCAAGCTGGCCGATCTTTCCGCCGCTTACTCCGAGGCTACTCCCGGATCTCAGTGGAACGGTAACTTCTACACCGATATCCAGACCGGCGTCCAGAAAAAGAACCACGTCCTCATGTATCAGGACACCTATATGTTCGGCAGAGGATACCTTGACATGACCAGCGTGGAGGTTCCCGAGAAGTATTTCTCCGTTAAGTAACCGCTATTGCGATAGAACGGGAGGGGAGCGGACATTCGCCCCTCCCGGTTTTTAAGGTCCTTTCCCGTTGTTCCCGAATTTTATCTACTTGGATTTATATTTTTGTTATTTTTTCGGGCAGATGACTGGCTGACAGATGGTATGTGCCCGATTGACGAGGTGAGTTATATGGCATCAGAACCGCTCTTGAAAATGGAGGGAGTCGGCAAGGCCTACTTCAGCAACAGGGTTTTGAAGAACGTCAATTTTACCCTGGAAAAAGGCCAGATCCTAGGGCTTGTCGGCGAGAACGGAGCAGGCAAGTCCACGCTGATGAATATCCTTTTTGGTATGACAGTGATTCGTGAGACCGGAGGATACGAGGGGGATATATTCATAGACGGAGAGAAGATCGACTTTAACTCTTCCTTCGATGCCCTCAAAGCAGGGATAGGAATGGTCCATCAGGAGTTCTCCTTGATCCCAGGTTTTTCCGTCTCGGAGAACGTGGTCTTGAACCGTGAGACCACTAAGTACAACCCGTTAGTGGAGGCATTCGGCGATAGGCTCAGAACTTTGGACAGGGCGACGATGGTGGAAAGAGGCAGAAAGGCCATCGATAAGCTGAACGTTTCCCTGGACCCCGATACTTTGATATCGGAGCTACCTGTAGGCTATAAACAGTTTACCGAGATAGCCAGAGAAATAGATAAGGAAAATACCAGGCTATTGGTCCTGGACGAGCCCACCGCCGTGTTGACCGAGTCCGAGGCGGATATATTGTTGGCTTCCATGAAGAGGCTGGCGTCTTTAGGAATATCAATAATATTCATATCCCACAGACTTCAGGAAGTTCTTGATGTCTGTGACAAGATCGTCATCTTAAGGGATGGCGAGGTAGTCTACGATACGACTCCCGATCAGACCGACGTCATGTCCATAGCCTCCCACATGGTCGGCAGGGACGTGGCGACCGCATTTGCCCGAGATGATGAGGAGCGCAGCTTCGGCGATACCCTACTCTCTGTGGAACACCTTTGGGTGGATATGCCTGGAGAGACGGTTCGAGATGTCTCCATGGAGATCAAAAAGGGCGAGATTTTCGGAATAGGTGGTTTGGCCGGACAGGGCAAACTTGGCATAGCCAACGGCATCATGGGTATGTTTCCCGCTGGCGGGAAGGTCGTCTTCCAGGGGAAGCCTATCGTGTTGAACGATCCCACAAGCGCTCTGGTGGCGGGGATGTCCGCTGTCTACGAGGATCGCCGTGGCGTGGGGCTGCTGCTGGAGGAACCGATCTCCTGGAATATAATCTTCACCGCTCTTCAGATGCAGGGTCGATTCCTCAAACCTCTTCTCGGAGGTATCACCAAGATCAGGGACGAGGAAGCCATAGCGGAATGTGCCAGGGAATACGTAAAATCCCTGGAGATAAGATGTGTGAACGAGAGGCAGAGGGTCCAGGAGCTATCCGGCGGTAATCAGCAGAAGGTCTGTCTAGCCAAGGCCTTCGAGACCAGGCCAAAGTTGCTTTTCGTGGCGGAGCCTACCAGAGGTATAGATGTAGGGGCCAAAAAGGTGGTTCTCGATACATTGAAGCTTTACAACAAAAAATACGGGACCACCGTCGTAATGGTTTCCTCCGAATTGGAGGAGCTTCGATCGATCTGCGACAGGATCGCCATCGTCGATTCTGGGCGTATCGTCGGAACCCTCCCGGCTACCACGCCGTCCACCGAGTTCGGAGTCCTGATGCTGGGTGTGGCTAAAGAAGAAGAGAAGGTGGGTTCGTAGTGAATAAGGTCAACGATTTTATCGAGCGCGCCGGGTGGCCCAGGATAATAATAGGTCTTTTTCTGCTCTTTCTTTTCGTCCTGGCTCCCTTCGTAGGGGTTCGCTTGGATGCCTCGATCAGCGATACTCTGGTCCGTTTCGGGATGAATGGAGTCATGGTTCTGGCTATGGTTCCTATGATACAGGCCGGTTGCGGCCTAAATTTCGGCCTTCCTCTCGGCATCATAGCCGGTCTTCTGGGAGCCGTAACCAGCATAGAGATGGGCGTGTCGGGACTTTTCGGTGCATTGATAGCCATGGCAGTAGCCATTCCCGTGGCTACTGTTCTCGGTGGTGCCTACGGGTTGTTGCTTAACAAGGTCAAGGGCAGCGAGATGATGATCGCCACCTACGTTGGTTTCTCCTCGGTCGCCTTCATGTGCATAATGTGGTTGGTGCTTCCCTACAGAAGCTCCAACATGGTGTGGGGCTACGCCGGAAAGGGGTTGCGCACGACAATATCGGTAGAGGGCTTCTGGCATCAGGCCATAAGCGACATTGCCTCCTTCCGGATAGGTGATTTTTTCTACATTCCCACCGGAATGTTCCTCTTTTTTGCCCTTCTTTGCTTCTTCATGTGGGTGTTCATGAGGACCAGGACCGGCACTGCCATGACGACAGTGGGGTCCAACCCGGAATACGCCAGGGCCTCCGGGGTCAATATAGACAGGATGAGAGTAGTGTCCGTGATTTTGTCCACGGTCCTCGGAGCGATCGGCATTATAGTGTACGAGCAGAGTTTTGGCTTTATTCAGCTCTACATGGGACCGTTCTACATGGCCTTCCCTGCGGTCTCGGCCATTCTCATAGGTGGAGCCTCGGTGCATAAGGCTACCATAATGAACGTTATAGTGGGAACCATACTGTTCCAGGGTATACTTACGATGACTCCGTCGGTCATAAACAGCATGATACAGACCGACATGTCCGAGGTTATCCGTATAATAGTCTCCAACGGTATGATCCTATACGCTCTGACCCGAGTAGTGAAGGTGAAGTCATGAATAAGAAAACCGATAATCTGAAACATATCCTCGTTCAAAACGCGGTTCCGATAGTGTTCCTGGTGGTCAGCGCTTTCGCCATACCGATCTCCCAGTTTTCCGGATCCTATCTTATTCAGGAGATGCTGATCCGTCTTTCCCGTAACTCTTTCCTGGTCCTTTCTCTCCTCATTCCCATAATGGCCGGTATGGGGCTGAACTTCGGTATGGTCTTAGGAGCCATGGCAGGTCAGATAGGGCTGATTTTCATCAACGACTGGAACGTGGTGGGCGTCCCGGGAATGCTTCTGGCTGCCATAATCTCTACACCTTTAGCCATATTTCTGGGGTGGCTTTGCGGAGTCGTCCTGAATAAGGCCAAAGGCAGAGAGATGGTGACTTCCTTCATCTTGGGCTTTTTCATGAACGGTGTCTATCAGCTGATAGTGCTCTACGGTTTCGGTAGCGTCGTTCCCATAACCAATCCCAAGATGGTGCTCTCCAGAGGATACGGGATCAGAAACGTCACCAACCTGGAGGGGATAAGAAAGTGTCTGGATAGCCTGCTTCCTTTCTCTATCCAGGGGATAGATATCCCTTTGGCGACCTTTATCGTAATAGCGTTGTTCTGCACTTTCGTGGTCTGGTTCCGTAAAACGAAGCTGGGTCAGGATATGAGAGCGGTGGGTCAGGATATGGACGTGGCCAGAGCCGCCGGAATACCGGTGGAGAGAACCAGGCTCCTATCCATAGTAATCTCAACGGTCTTGGCCTGTTACGGTCAGATAATATTCCTCCAGAACATAGGGACCATGAACACCTACAATAGCCACGAGCAGGCCGGTATGTTCGCCATAGCTGCTCTGTTGGTCGGAGGAGCCAGCGTGAGCAAGGCGTCCATCTTTAACGTGTTTTTAGGGGTCGTCCTGTTCCATCTGATGTTCGTCGTGTCTCCTATGGCCGGGAAATATTTGATCGGACAGGCCCAGCTGGGCGAGTATTTCCGGGTCTTCGTCTCTTACGGCATAATCTCCCTTGCTCTGGTGCTCCATGCATGGCGACGTCAGAAAGAGAAGGACAGATCCCGTAGAGGCCTCCGTGGAACCGTAGCGGAATAGATGGAGGTGAAGAGATGAAGCCTAGACAGATAGTGGTCAACATACTGCTTTTGGCTGCTTTCGTAGGACTCGGTATATATTGTTACAACGAGGGGAAAGCCTACGATATATTGATAGACAATGCGGCTTTTACCCATGAAGGTACTACCTATGAGGCGTACGAGGCCATCTTGGTAACGGTGGACGGAGAAGGAGAGCCGCTTTATCTTGTAGAGGGCGATAGAGGTGCCGCGACAATCGCCGGGAAGAAACACGTTCTTCTCGTCGAGGAACTGGACATAGACGACAACGTGGTTAAATCCCATAAACTTTCCTTTAAGAACAAGGAGATGAAAGGCAACGTAGTGAACGTAGTCCCTTTAGCTAACGGTAAACTTCCGGGATGGAGTTACCCGCTCAAATAACTTTTAGGGGGCCTTCGGGCCCCTTTTTTTGTGCCGTGTTTTTATCTTCTGTTCTTTCATAGTAGAATGACCGAAGACAGAACGAAAAAAGGAGGTCGCTCCCTTGAAATCTAGGTTCTCGATAGCGGGTATAGTTCTTTTGACGGCGGTTCTTCTTCTCTCTGCCACGGCACATGCCGATACAAGACCCTTTGTTGGCGATATAGAGGGAAGTGCCCCCGAGGTTCGGCTTTTTCGTTGGCTCGTTGACAGGGTATCTCCCGAGAGTGCTTTGATGGTCTTAGACGGTCCTATTGAGAAAGATGGCAAGGTACGTCATCTCTACTTCGAGGCGATTGGCCCGTCTCTGGATGGTTTTAAAGTGGCATCGGTCAAGGTGGAGACGGTGTTTAACGACTTCGGCCCCTTAGAGTCCTGGGGTGACGGAGGTCCAGCCGATGTCGATGAGATCGTTATGGGATATTTCGATGCGGTCATAACCGATTCGGACGTCAACGATTTTCTCAAAGGACTCGTCGTGGAGGACGATTCTGGAAGATGGGAAGGGCTCTCCGTCGAGTTCTCTCCATCGGGTATCTCGGCTAAAGGGTATTACAGGGTAGAGGATCCTGTATCTCTGAGAGTCAAGGTCGACCTTCAGGGAGAGTTGACGTTGAAGGAAGGGCGGGAGATATGGATAGACCGCTACATGTTCAAGATAAACAACGATGATCAGTCGTCTGTGGTGGAAAAAGCCCTGAAAGACGTCCAGCCTATAGTGGATATGGAGGACTTCGTCTTTCCGGTCCATCTGAAGACCCTGGATCTGAGGAAGGGACGGATGCGTCTCGCCACCAGAGTGATCCCCGCTCCATTCGATGGGATTTCTCTTTCCTACAAAGCGAGGTAGCTCAAGCGTGAAGATTATTGGTTTTTGTAATCTCAAGGGTGGTGTCGGTAAGACGACTTTGTGTCAGAACCTGGCTGCAGCAGTGTCCTCCATAGGCTATAGAGTTGCGGCTATAGATCTGGATCCTCAAAGTAATCTATCAGCGGGGTGGGGTATTGAGGTTCAGGAGGGAGCTCCTTACGTATACGATTATCTTATAGGTGAGGCGTCTATCTCTGATCTGGCGGTTCGAAGAGAGGGGGTCGACGTAGTTCCCAGTAGCCTGGACCTTGCCGTTGCCGAGTTGCAGCTGGAGCGGGAGCCCGGCAGGGATACTCTTTTGAAGTCCGCTTTGGACAGCGACGAGGTGCGTGAATACGACTATATATTCTGCGATAGCCCGCCGCAGCTAGGTTTATTTACCAGGAACGTTTTGGCTGCTGCGGACGAGATCATGGTCCCCCTGGAGAGCGAGTTCTATAGCCTGGCGGGAGTCCGCCTGCTCGATTCCACGGTTAAGTTATTTCAAAAGAGGCTCAACCGGAATCTTTCCGTCGGTGGTGTGGTTCTGACTAGACATAATCCCAAGGTGATAATGAACAGAGAGGTTCATAGAGAAGTCTCCTCTTACTTTGGGGGGTCGCTCTACCGTAGATATATAAGGCAGAATATCAGCGTGGTAGAGGCAAGCGGAGCGGGTATGTCAGTCCTGAGCTATGATGCTGGTTGTAACGGTGCCAGGGATTACCGTCTTCTGGCGAAAGAGTTCATGGAGAGGCAGGGGAACAATGGGCAGGAAACGACCTAGTCTACGTAATTACCTCACAGAAGGCGATGACGCCAGAGATCTCGATATCCTCGACGTTCCTCCTCCCGTCGAGTTGCCATCGGAGGATATGACGGAAACTTTGCTTGAATCATGTCCTTCTGAGTCGTTGTCCTCAAGCGAATGGGCGGTGGCGGTGAGATGTGTTCTTTTAAAATTTGAGGAAAGAGAGCCTACCGTGGATCTGTTGACCGGACTGTTCCGATCCGACGATAGGAAATCGGTCCTCTCGTCGGTCGAGGCTCTTATCGATCGGAATGTATTTTCCTTAGAGGACGGGGTTTTGACCGTTACGGATCCATCTTTATGGCTTGCTTGCGATAGTGGGGAGTCCAATGAGATCCCAGAAGAGGACGATCGGATCGATGTAGATCCTATGAACATGCTCAAAGAGGAGGATCGGTCTCTTTGGGCTCCGATGTTGAGGTCCTTAGAACCATTGCCTCTGGTTCTTTCGGAGATGAAAAAACGATTCGACGAGGCCGATCCGGTGGTGACCCAGTTTTTCGTCCTGAGGAAAGTCGAGGAGAGGCTGGTTCCCGTCACCAGGGCAAGTCAGATAAGACCTCCGATTAAAGCTATGTTGATCTGGTCGGAGGGAGAGGGAGCCGATTTTTACCTTGACTTTTGATGCTTGACAAAAGGGCAAAAATCCCGTAACTTGTGCAGGATGCATCAGGCTGCTGGACAATGCCGTCACGCAATCCATCTATAAGGAGAGCTCGGTATGTCAAAGAACACGAACAGAAAAACCGCCCCTAAGGGCAAGATGGTACGCCGTTTCGGCGTCAACGTTTTCGGTAACACCAAGTACGACAGGCTTTTGGCCAAGAAGAGCGGTGCGAACAAAAAGAACAGACGTCCTGCAAAGCAGTCGATCTACGGTCAGCAGTTGCTTGAGAAGCAGAAGATTCGTTTCGCATACGGCGTCAGCGAGAAGCAGCTCCGTGCGGCCTACGCCAAGGCCAAGAATCAGGGCGGTGTCGCTGGTCACAATATGTTGATACTTCTCGAGTCCCGTCTCGATAACGTGGTCTACCGTTTGGGACTTTGCTCTACTAGGCCCCAGGCCAGACAGCTTGTTCGTCACGGTCACTTCACCCTCAACGACAGGAAGGTCGACATTCCCAGTGCTTTGGTCAAGCCCGGCGACGTGATCGCTGTGACCGAGAAGAGCAGGGAGATGAAGGTGCTTCGGGAGAACGCCGAGGTGGCATCTGCCGTTTCCAAGCCAGGCTGGCTGTCTCTAAACGGGATGTCCGGTAAGGTGGAGCGTCTGCCCGAGCGTCAGGAGATACCTACCATCGCCGACGAGCAGATCGTCGTCGAGTACTACTCCAGGTAGTCTTTTCGTACGGTAAAAGCCCGTCCAGAAGGACGGGCTTTTTTCGTAAGCTTTTATGGAGGGTTCTGGTCCTTCTTCGCAATACAGTTTGGGAGGGGAGAGTAAATGACTGAGCGAGAGCTTTTAGAGGCCCTCAGGGCTGTGAAATCCGGCGATATGACCCCGGAGAGTTTTGTGGAACAGGTAAAGTTGGAGCCTTTTCAGGATCTGGGCGAGGTCAAGCTGGACCATCACAGGGCTCTAAGGAGAGGGGTTCCGGAGATAATATACTGTCCCGGTAAGAGCGATGAGCAGCTGAGGGCCATAGCGACGGCTTTAGACGGTAGAAAGGGAACTTTTATCTTTTCCAGGATAAGCGCTTTTCAAGTTGATCTCATAAGATCACTTTTTCCTGAAGTAGTCCATCACGAGAGGGCCAGGATCGCAGCGATAGTCGATGGAGATGAAAAGAGGGGGCTTTACTCGGGCGTCACAGTGGTGGCTGCCGGTAGCAGCGATGTTCCGGTAGCGGAGGAGGCTGCGGTTACCGCCGAATACCTTGGCTGTGAGGTGCGTCGTATTTTCGATGTCGGAGTTGCGGGGATACATCGTCTGCTGTCCTACGCGGATGTTCTGATGTCGTCCAAGGTTATAGTCGCGGTAGCTGGGATGGAAGGGGCTCTCCCCGGAGTGGTCGCCGGGTTGGTCGGATGTCCGGTAATAGCGGTTCCTACAAGTATCGGATATGGGGCCAACTTCGGGGGGCTTTCCGCTCTCCTGACCATGATAAACACCTGTGCCACAGGTGTTACGGTCGTGAATATAGATAACGGTCTGGGGGCGGGGTACACCGCAGGCACTATCGCCAGGCAGTCCAGATGAGACGAGGAGACGAGTCCTTACTTAGGGAGTTCTTCCCCCCCGAGGTAGCCGACAGGCTTTTAAAGCTGTCCTCCGTTTTGGTCTCCTTCTCTGGAGGGGTGGACAGCTCGGCCATACTGGCTTTGCTGGCCGGCATCATGCCTGAAAGAACGGTTCACTCCGTTCTTTTCGATTCCTTTTTACATCCTGAGAGGGAGAGAAGGAGAGCCGTTTCCATGTGTCGAGATCTTGGGGTCGATCTTAGAATAACCCCGGGACCCGAGTTGTCGGACGACCGTGTTATGGGAAACCTCGAGGGACGTTGTGCTTTCTGCAAGGAACTTCGGATACGCGAGATCCTCCGATTGAAGAAGGAGATGGGAATAAACGCAATAGTAGACGGTACGAATCACGATGATCTTCAGGATCCTACTAGGTTGGGAAACTCCGTCCTGAATAGATATCCCGTCTTCAGCCCTCTTGCCGAGGCGGGGCTTTCAAAGCGGAGAGTCAGGGAGTTGGCGAAGGCTCTGGATATTCCATGGTGGAACGAAACCGCCACTGCCTGTATGGCGACTAGGTTCCCTCTTGGCACTGCCTTAAGAGCTGATGAAGCCAAACGGGCGTTCGATGCGGAGGAGTGTTTAAAAGAGCTGGGGCTTGAGGTCAGGGTGAGGGTTTGGAATGACTCCATATGTCTGGAGTTGTCTCCATATAGAGACGAGACGATGGTAGCCTTCAGGGAGCCGATAGTCAAAGGTCTCAAGAGTCTAGGATTCCGCAGGATAATGATCGATCTCGAGGGCTACAGTACCGGTCGTACATGGCCTTAGGTGTATAATATCGACGTGATATCAGTTATTTTCGAACGAGGAAAGGGGAGATCGCTGGTGCATAAGTTGGTTTTGCTTCGTCACGGCGAGAGCGTATGGAACAAGGAAAATCGCTTTACCGGTTGGACCGACGTCCCTCTGTCGGAGGATGGCGTGAAGGAAGCTCATCGGGCTGGAAGGCTTTTGACTGGAGAGGGCTATTCCTTCGATTCGGCCTATACATCGACGTTGAAAAGGGCCATAAAGACCCTGTGGATAGTGATGGAAGAGATGGATTTGATGTGGCTTCCCGTCTACAGGTCGTGGAGATTAAACGAGAGGCACTACGGAGCGCTTCAGGGATATAACAAGGCGGAGATGGCGGCGGAGAGAGGTGAGGCCCAGGTTAAGCTGTGGCGAAGGAGCTACGATGTTCCACCTCCTCCTCTTCAGGATGACGATCCCAGATACCCCGGTAAAGACCCAAAATACTCTGGTCTGTCCAAGGACGATATCCCTCGTTCCGAGTGTCTTAAGGATACGGTCGATCGCTTTCTTCCCTACTGGAACGAGGTGATCGCTCCGGCTATAAGATCGGGAGAGAAGGTCCTCGTAGTCGCACATGGCAACAGTCTTAGGGCCCTTGTCAAATATCTGGATCGTATTCCCGACGATGAGATCCCGGGGGTGAACATTCCGACGGGGATACCTCTGGTTTACGAGTTGGACGAGGAACTTAAACCTCAGAACCATTATTATCTGGGGGATGCTGACTCTGTCCTCAAAGCTCAACAGGCCGTGGCGAATCAGGGGAAAGCGAAATAGAGATTATGAGACTCCGTCTCGGAAAAAGCAGTCCAATCCTTTTGGTAATCTGTTCCCTGTGGCTTTGCCTGACTCCCGCCTACGGAGATCCCGGGTATCCTTCCGGCCTTATCCGGGATGGGGGCTTTGTCCAGATACACTGTTTCGATGAAGACAAGGCTCCTGTGGTGCAGCAAGTCCTTAGGGATTATTTTGACGTTTTAGACGACAGCATGTCGTCTAAAAGGCAGAGGTTGTATTCCATCTACGTCTCTCGTTCTTCTATAAAATACGGAGTGGATCCCTTTATCCTAGCTTCAGTCATGATCCAAAGGTCCGGGCTCTCCTGGGTTTTGGAGGAGGGAGGGTACTATGGTTTGATGGCTATAGATTGGGAGAAACACAGGAGATGGATCACGGAGGACCATCCTAGGGTTCAGTCCAGGAGGGTCCTCTGTAAACCCGTCATAAACGTCAGGATCGGTGCAGATCTGATGTCTCGCAATCTGAAACGAAGTGGCATGAACTACGATGTTATGATAAGGAACGAATATGATGATTTTCCCGGAGCGTACGAGGTCATATGGGAACACTACAGAAACATGGCCCGCCTTTTCAGGGAAAGAATTGAGGACGATAGGTTTTAATGTTCTGCTGCATGTGAATTGCAGCTTACTCCGTAGGTATTATAAGTATCGGACATCTGGTCCTTTCAACGAGGGCTTCCGCTGTGTTGCCGAGTATCAGTTGCCATATGTCCGTCTTAAGAGGTAAACCAAGGACCAGGAGAGATGTGCTTAGGTCGACTATCGCCTTGGGTAGCTCCTCCTCCGTCTGACCTCCTACCAGTTTGGTCTCGACTAGATCGTTCCACATTTCGACCTCCTCTTTTGCGGCTTCCATAGCTTTGGAGGCCTGGTTGAAAAGGCCATGTGCCATGGAGGCGTCTTCCATGGGAACTCCGTGTAATAAGGTTATCCTCGTCTCCTTCTGTCGTTTGTCCAGAACCTTTTTCACTCCGTCCAGGATGTCCTGTGTCCTGTTTACCTCCAGATCGGTAGCCACTACGACGTTTTTCAGTATATCTCCTGGTATGGTCGGAGGGGTGTTCCATCGGAGTATCAATTGAGGCAGGCCCAGAGATTGAACGAGAGGGACTATAGCGGTGTCGGGGGAAACGGTTATCACCGCTACGGAGAAGTCCTCTCTTCGCACTATTGCGGAAAATACCTCGTCTTTTTCTCCTGCTTCCACGTAGAAGCGAAAAGGCACGCCGTTCGGGATGGATCTCTCGCACATTTCCTTCAGTATTTCTTGAGCTCCGGAGACGACAGACGGGGTCTCTACGCCTATCGACGTGCTCACGACGTGTACCGCTACTATCTCTTCCGATCTCTCTGTTAGATGTGTCGCCACCCATTTTAAATCCCTTTCGGATCTTTCCGATAGGTCGGAGGGGTACAGTATCTTTCTAAACATGAAGATCGCTCCTTCCGTCTTTAGGCTAGGGTATCTATTTCCATAATATCGAAATAATGAGTCTTGTCCATCTTGGATGTGACGAACGACGGGAGTGTTTGCAGTGGATAGGGACAGACAGTGGATGGCAATCGAATTTCTGAGTAGGGTCTTTAAGTGGCTGCCCCATGGAATGGCGCTTCGTATAGGAGCTTCCCTGGGGTGGCTGTTGTGGTTTTTCAGTAAATCGAGGGTGGACAGGGCTGAAGCCCGTTGTGTCAGGGCTATGGGGGTTGGACCGACCGACGCTAGGCGCATAGTTCGGGAATCCTATATTAATCACGGTAGATGTGTCGCGGAGTTCGTGAGATTGCCTCTTCTGGAGCATAGATTAGAAAAGTTGGTTACCGTAACCGGCATGGAGAATCTCGAGAGAGCTTTTTCAAGGGGCAAGGGCGTCATTCTCCTTTCAGCCCATATCGGGAATTGGGAAGTTGCTGCTGCTTTACTTGCTCGGAGAGGATTTCCTATGAACGCCATAGGAGCGGAGCAACGAGATCCAAGGGTGACCGATCTGATAGTGTCAACCAGGGCCCGGTGTGGAATAAAGGGAATAAGTAAGGGATTCAGCCTGAAATCGGCTCTGTCCTGTCTCAGAAAGGGGGAGGTTCTCTGCATATTGTTGGATCAGGATGCGAAGGACAAAGGGGTCGTCGTTCCTTTTCTGGGAGCTCCTGCCAGCACCCCCTACGGTCCGGTCAAGATAGCCTCTAAGCTTGGTGCCTCGGTGGTTCCAGTTTTCTCGATTCGAATGGGTAAGTCCTCTTTGTTCGACCTTAGGATACTGCCTCCCATAGAGATGCCTGGATCGGATGCCTCGGAAGAGTCTTTTTTGGAAGCCGTCACTAGATGTAACGACTGTCTCAGTCAGGGAATATCGAAAAATCCGGAGCAGTGGATGTGGTTGTATCCCCGTTGGGCGAGCACCTTAGGGGAAAAATAAGCTTGTATCTCTCCATCGATCCGGGGCGGTCCAAGTTCGGTTGGGCCTTGGTAGAAGATAATGGACAATTTCTTTGTTCAGGTATCATGGGTCTCTCTATGTTAGAGAGTTTTCTGTCGAAACTGGTAAAAAGGCTCCCTCTTTCCCTTGACGAGATTCCGTTAGAGGGTAAACTTGAAACAACCTCGAGATCTAAGATAGACGGGGTTTTCATAGGAAACGGAACCGGAAGGGAGCTATTTATCGAAAAGGTAGAGCGTTCTTTCCCTTGGTATCGTTTGATAGACGAACGCAATTCGACCTTGGAGGCCAGGGAGATATATTGGACTTTTCACCCTCCTACGGGGTGGAGACGTCTTTTGCCTTTGTCGCTCCAGATTCCACCTAGAGCGGTCGACGATTTGGCAGCTTATTGTATCGCCATGAGAGGGATAAGAGAGATTTACGATAAGGAGATAAGATAATGTCCAACCAGAAACTTACTACCCTGGTAAATACATTTGGAACGTCGTTGATATCTGTGGCAGGAGAGGTCGGTGTGTCCGTAGAACTTCAGAAATCCCAGATATCCAGAGGGGTCAAGGTCGAGAATGCCTGCTGTGCCTCTCTTATAGGTATAGTTGGGGACGGCATTCAGGGCACCATAGTGATAATGTTGGACGAAGGTGGTTTTATCTCCACCGTGACGGCCATGTCCGGAGGAATGATTCAGCCTAACTTGGAGGACTCCATAGCAATGAGTGTCGTAGGAGAGTTGTCGAACATGGTTAGCGGGAGGGCTTTGACCCAGGCATCCCTGCCTGGGGTGGATGTCACCCCGCCGCAGCTCATTACTGGAGCGAGCATAAAAACCGTGCCGTCTCAGTCGTCGGATATAATAAGCTTCACCCTTCCTTTCTCCGTGATAGGAGGAGGATGGGCCTATCTGGTTCTTTCTTTCAATAGCATATAATTCTGTTCGGCGTCGTAAGCCAGCGTAGCGCGAGTTAGGGCTGTTCATATCCAAGGATGGAGCAGCCTCTTTTTTCGTATATTTAAACTTTATCATCGATTTGGAGTGGTTTTTGGTGAAGAGTCGCGGATTTAGGGTCGTATGGGAAGAGTCCATACTTGTCTATGCCCTGGCAAAGTGGTTTTTACTGGCTGTTCTAGCTGGTGCCGTGGTCGGATCGGTAACTACGTTTTTCGTTAATTCTCTCGAATGGGCTATATCGTGGACCGCTAAATCACCTCCGACCTTCTTGTGGTATCTTTTGCCTCTCGGTATCGTGGCCAGTACCCTTATAATCAGATGTTTTGCTCCCGATGCCAGAGGTCACGGCACGGAGAAGGTAATAGAGGCCATTCACGAACATTCCGGAAAAATCTCCGTGAAGGTTATTCCCATAAAGCTAATAACCACGGTCATTACGGTGGCAGCCGGAGGATCGGCCGGTAAGGAAGGACCAGCGGCTCAGATCGGTGCCGGTCTTACATCCTCCTTGGCGAGTCTATTGAGATTCAGCGATCTAGACAGAAAAAAACTCGTGATATGCGGTATCTCTGCCGGCTTCGCTGCGGTTTTCGGAACTCCCGTGGCAGGGGCCATCTTTGGTTTGGAGGTACTTTATATAGGCCAGGTGTTCTACGACGTGCTGTTCCCATCGTTTATCAGTGGGGTTGTCTCCCATCTTGTCGCGACCTCTTTGGGGATGTCTTACGGGTATTATCCCCTTTGCGATATCCCGGCCATGTCCGGGGGGATTTTTCTGTGGATGGTCGTAGCAGGGGCTTTTTTCGGTTTTGTCTCTTTTCTTCATATCGAAATAATGTCCTTTTTCGAGAGGGTCTTTTCTAAGGTCAGAGGTGGTTTGGTCGTAAAGGCTATCCTTGGAGCTGTGTTGATACTTTTCTTGGCTCAAGCCGTAGGAGGGGAGTATTTCGGTCTCGGTACCGACGTGATAGACAGGGCTTTACACGGAGAAAAGCTGCCGGGACTGGCTTTCCTCTGGAAGTCTATTTTTACCGCTATAACCTTGAGTTGCGGAGGCAGCGGAGGGGTAGTGACTCCTATCTTTTTCATAGGGGCTACTGCAGGCGTAACCTTTGCCTCTCTTTTCGGCCTTAACGGAGCTCTTTTCGGTCCCATCGGTTTCGTAGCGGTACTTGCCGGTTGTGCCAATGCTCCTATATCCGCGAGCATAATGGCGGTGGAGCTTTTCGGATCCTCCGTCGCTTCTTTCGCTGCCATAGCCTGCATAACGTCTTTTCTGTTGGTTGGGCATAGAAGCGTATATCCAAGTCAGATTTTGGCCAGATCCAAATCTCCCTTGATACTGATCAGTGCCAAGCCGAGCAGAGTCGATTTGGCCAGGAGCCTTCCGAAACCTGAGGACTCTCTCTTCTCCCCTCTTATAAAAAAGATAGCTATGGCCATGCAAAGAACTTTTGGTATAAAGGCTCCTTGTCGCTTCAGAAAGCCTTTCCGAAAGGATCGTCCTAGAAAGGAAAAATAAAGATGGGCCGGAGTTTTTTTAAACTCCGGCCCATCTTCGAGCTTTAAAGGGACAGTTCTCCCTCTGTCTTCGCTACTACCGTCGTTATACAGGCATCGCCGGTTACGTTTAAGGAGGTACGGGCCATATCTAGGACTGCGTCTATTCCCGCCACCAGGGCAACTCCCTCCATTGGAAGCCCCGCCTGGGTGACCACTAGAGTCAACATTATAAGCCCCGCTCCGGGGACTCCTGCCGTTCCGATCGAGGCCAAAGTGGCCGTCACTATTATTCCGACCTGGGCTCCCAAGGAGAGGTCTATACCGAAGGCCTGAGCTATGAATAGGGCACATACGCCTTGATAGAGGGCTGTCCCGTCCATGTTGATGGTCGCTCCCAGAGGAAGGACAAAGGAGGATATTTTTTCTGAAACCCCCATGTTTTCCTGAGTGCAGGTCATGGTGACCGGAAGAGTGGCAGAGCTGGACCTAGTTACGAAGGCCGTTATACTGGCCTCCTTGATCCCGCTGAAAAACCATGTCGGTGATTTTTTCGTAACTAAGCTTACCAATCCGGAGTATACGATTATTGCGTGGGCGATACATCCCAGATAGACCGCTCCTATGACCTTGGCAAAAGGAGCCAACACGGAAATTCCGTATTTGGATACGGTTACGGCGATTAGAGCGAATACCCCGTATGGTGCCAAGGACATGACTAACTCGGTGACCTTGTACATTGTTTCAGCGATGGAGTCCATAACGGATAGGATCGGTTTTCCCTTTTCCCCGGCCAAAACCGCCGCTATGCCGAAGAAGAGAGAGAAAACTATTATCTGCAGCATGTGTCCCTGAGCCAGAGCCTGGACGGGGTTGCTCGGGAACATCCCGATGACTACCTGGGCCAGTGTTGGGGCGGTCTTGCCGCTGACGGCAGTTACGTTTTCGATGTTCATTCCTGCTCCAGGCTGAAAGAAGTGTCCCATGGATAGGCCGATAACTATGGCGACTGCAGTCGTCCCCAGATAGAGTAGAATGGTCTTTATCCCTATTCTACCCAGGGTTTTCGGATCTCCTATCGAGGAGACTCCTACCACCAAACTGGAGAATACTAGAGGAACTATCAACATTTTCAACAATGTGATGAAAATTTTGCCGATCGGTTCGACGACTGCCACCTTGGGGCCTATCATCACCCCTGCCACGATACCTAATACAAAGCCAATGGTGATCTTCCATATCAACGGTATTTTTTTCCTGGTCTGACTCATTAGACAATCCTCCTTGAAAAAATATTTGATATGGCGGAATTTTTCGCCACTCAGTAACAGTATACCCCATGAGTTCCTCTACGGGCTATTGTATAGGCTCTATCTTTAGTATAATGAATCTCAGGTTTACGTGGCTATTGTAGCTGGCACAGGGAGGTCTACGATGAAGAAAAAAGGGTTGGCTTTATTTTTAGCGATGTGTTTTTGTATTTCAATGTCCTCGTCCTCCATGGCCAAGACCGGAGCTATAGTGTTAGCTCTTTCCGGTGGAGGAACCAAGGGATTGGCACATGTCGGGGTTTTGAAAGCCCTCAAGGCAGAGGGGATACCGGTAGCCGGGATAGTCGGAACCAGTATGGGGGCAATTATAGGGGGGCTTTCGGCGGCTGGATATTCCCCTCAGGAGTTGGAGGATGTTCTGGAAAAGGTCGACATAGGAGGAGTTATTCTAGGCAACGGAGAGAACAGAAACTCCGAACCAAAGAACAGAGAGATTTCTCCTCTTATGCCCAAATTGGAACTGAACGCGCATGGACAGGTGATAGGTCCTAAGGGACCTCTATCAGGAGCAAGCGCGTTAAACCTCTTTCAAAAATTGACATCCAGGGTTTCAGTAGTTCAATTTAACGAGTTGCCTATACCTTTCGCAGCGGTCGCAACCGACCTGGAGACCGGTGAAAAGGTAGTCCTTAGACACGGATCTCTGGCCTCGGCGATGAGGGCCTCCATGTCGATTCCTGGACTGTTCGAGCCCTGGCCGATAGAGGGAAGGTTGCTTGTAGACGGTGGATTGGTCTCCAATATGCCTGTTACAACCGCCAAGGAGATGTTTCCCGATTATCCTATCGTTGCGGTAAACGTCTGTAGCGACCTCAGGAAGTCGGACGAGATGAAGACTATGGTAGACGTAATAGATCAGACCATAACCATATTGACCAGTCAGAACGTGGACAGAGAGGAGTCGAAGGCGGACGTGATAATAAAGCCCAAGGTGGGGAACATGGCTACCTTGGGTAACGTAGAGATAGGGGATATGGTAAGGCTTGGAGTCATAGCCGCCGAGAGCAAAATGGCTGCAATAAAGTCTCTTGCCGCTCAGGCTCCATCGGCACCGGAACATAGACCTACTATATTAAGGCTGGTTAGACGTATTTCCGTCGAGGGAGTACCGGAGGATTTTGCCGATAATATAAAAGGAAAATTCTCCGACTGGATCGGTCGCCCGGTTCATCCGGAGGATATCGTCTCCGCTGCCGAGTGGATTCGTTCCAGAGAGGACGTAAAGACAGTTGATTATCAGCTCGTTGAGAAGACAGATGGGGTGGAGGTAGTACTTAAAATTCAGCGACAACCAGCCTATCGTATTGCCCTCGACGGCCATGCGACCAACCTTTCGGGAGGAAGCTGGATAGGGATAAGAAGCAGGATGATGGATCTTGCTTACGATGGAGACTACCTCAACGTGGACGCTATTTTAGGGGATGACTGGGCAGCTAAAGCGGATTATCACTTTGCCGTGGATAAAGGTTCCTACGAGATGGGTTTAAGGGCCGGTAGAGTCTCGATGAAACCATATGGAAAATGGGATATGCTCAGCCTCTCCATCGGTAGGACCTTCGATACGGATGGATCCAGTCTCACCGTAGGTGCTCTGGGCAGCCAAATGGAGGGATCGGGTCAGACCGTGGAAGCCTGGGGTCCTATAGTAAAGTGGTACTCATCGGGCATAAAGGGGCAGGATGCTCCCGAGGACGAATCCTATCTTTCTTTCGGTGCGTGGTATCCAAGCGAAGGAGAGGAAATGCTATTTCGTATAGAGGGAGGGGTGGATAAACCTCTTTCCTCCCGCTGGAGAGGATATCTCAAAGCCGGCCTGATGGAGGGGAACAGCGACGGACGTTATATCGGCCAAGGTGCTTATCTCGGCGCTCGTGAAGAGCTTTACAGCTTGGCTGACCGACCTATACTTGGTGAGAGATTCGCCTGGTGGCGTCTGGGATTTCGACGAAGGCTTGGCGAGAGCGGAGACTCTCCATGGGAAGGAGAGCTTTTTGGAGGTCAAGGATATGTCTGGGACAACGGAGGAGAACTGTTCGACGAACCATGGGAGGTCGGCGTAGCTTTGACAGTTCCTTCCAGACTTTTGAAAGCCCGGTTTTTAGCCATTTACGATGACGATAACGACTGGACCTTCGGATTCTCCATAGGGGATCCTATGTGGACTCTTCGTTACCCCTTCCCCTGATGGAAAGGGCCGGATATGCTAGAATTAGTCGATCCTTTTTAAACGGGACACTTTTTGCAGCGGTTGGAGGCATGAGATATGGCTAGAAACATAACGTCACGGCAGCAGGATTATTCTCAGTGGTATCTGGACGTGATCAAGGTCGCCGAGTTGGCCGATTACGCTCCTGTAAGAGGGTGTATGGTCATAAGACCCACCGGATATTCCGTCTGGGAGGAGATACAGCAGGTTTTCGACAGGGCTTTCAAGGAAACCGGTCACGTCAACGCATACTTTCCGGTTCTCATTCCCAACTCCTTTCTGGAGAAAGAGGCGGAGCACGTCGAGGGATTTTCCCCCGAATGTGCAGTGGTAACCCACGCCGGAGGTGAGGAACTGGAGGAACCTCTAGTTGTTCGTCCTACCTCCGAGACCGTTATAGGCCATATGTACAGTAAATGGATTCAGTCTTGGAGGGATCTTCCTCTCCTGATAAACCAGTGGGCCAACGTTATGAGATGGGAAAAGCGCCCCAGGCTGTTTTTAAGGACCTCCGAGTTTCTATGGCAGGAGGGGCATACGGCCCATGCCTCCAAGGAAGAGGCGATCGAGGAGACCGAGAGGATGTTGGAAGTCTATCGTCGCATCATGACGGATTATCTGGCTCTTCCTGTCGTCCCCGGGGTGAAGTCCGAGGGCGAGCGTTTTCCCGGAGCGGAGGAGACCTACACCACCGAGACCATGATGAGCGACATGAAGGCCCTTCAGGCCGGAACCAGCCATTTCCTCGGCCAGAACTTTTCGAAGGCCTTCAACATACAGTTTCAGAACAAGGAAGAGGCCATGGAGTACGCCTGGACGACAAGCTGGGGTGTCTCTACCAGACTTATCGGTGCGGTGATAATGACCCATTCCGACGACGATGGCTTGATTCTTCCTCCCCGAATAGCTCCCACCAAGGTGGCGTTGCTGTCCATAAGCAAGGACGAAACCATGGCGACCGGTCCGCTACTTTCAAAGGCCAAAGAACTGGCGGGGAAGATCGAATCGGTAATAGGGGCCAGAACGGTCGCAGTCGACGATCAGTTTCATATGAGGCCGGGAGACAGGTTTTTCTATCATCTTCAAAAAGGAGTTCCTCTGAGACTGGAGCTGGGCGAGAAGGAGTTCGAGAAAGGCACAGTAAGGGCTGTCAGAAGAGACACGGGAGAGAAGATCGATCTGCCTTGGGACGGAATAGAGACCAAGGTTAACGATCTTTTGGAGACCATACAGGAGGATCTCTTGAATAAGGCCAGATCCTTCCGAGAGGTGAACACCCACGAAGTCTCCGATCTCGATGGTTTTAAAAAAACTTTGGAGAAAAAAGGCGGGTTTATAAAAGCCTACTTCGCTGGAACCAAGGAGGACGAAAAAGCAATAAAGGAAGCCACCGGGGCAACCGTCCGTTGCTTTCCCCTGGAGGACAAAGACACCAGAGGAAAGTGTTTCTTTACCGGAAAGGACGACGCCCGAATGGCCATATTCGCCAAGTCCTACTGAAAAAGGGCCGCCTTTAAGGCGGCTCTTCGCTTAGATGGGGAGGGATTTCTCCGTGGTGGAAAAACTGTTATCTTTCAAGGAGGTAGCTACCAAAGCGGGTTTAAGTGAGTCCAGGGCTAGAACCCTGAGGGAACGATACTTAAAAGCCGTTCCCTTCGTAGGGGAGGGACGAAGTCGTCGTTATTCCGAGTCTGCTGCATCCGTGCTATCCAGAGCGGACGAGCTTGAAAAACAGGGGAAGAGGGGAAGAGCGGTCCTCGACGAACTCCTGGAAAGCGGATCGGGACATGGTCTCGAAGATCTAAAAGAGGCTATAGAACGTCTTGAGGGAGAGATTGCCTTTTTAAAGGGACAACTATCTTCGATGAGGCGAGAATCGTCCTCTTTGAGGAGAAGGGTCCTCCATCTGGAGAGTAGAGTTGTTTCTCTGGAGACATCCGGCTGGAATCTCCGTGATTTTTTAAGATCAATTCTGTCTTTCTTTGACGAGATGTTAGATTTCTGAGGGGATGAACAGACGAGGCGCCCTTCCTAGGAGGGGTGCCTCGTCTGTTCTTCCCCATATCGTGGGATGTTCTATTAATCTTCGTCGTATACGTAAACCTTGGGAGGTTTGAAACCGTTGAAGCTCTCCAGAGAGCAGGAATTGACGTAAGCTCCGGTGGAGAAAAAGTAGAGCCTGTCCCCTTCTTCCAGATTTTTCGGCAGCATATATTTATCTCTCTCATAGAGAACGTCCAAGCTGTCGCAGGTCGGTCCGGCGATGATATATTCCTCCACCGGGCCCTGCTTTTCCGAGTATATGGGGTATTTGATCGATTCGTCTATGGTCTCGTAGAGCCCTCCGAATTTGCCGGCGTCTATGTAAAGCCAGCTGTAAGGGTTATAGCTTTCCTTCTTCGACTTCAGCACCACCTGGGTGGCAAGGATCCCGCAATCACCTACCAGAGAACGGCCCGGTTCTATGATTATATCCGGCATACCATCGGGAAAGTCTTCGGTGAGAAAACGGGTTACCTCCTTTGCGTATATCTCCAGAGGGACCGTCGGCTGTATGTACTTGGCAGGGAAACCGCCCCCTAGGTTGATGAGCTTAAGCTGGATTCCCAGCTCCTTTGCCGAGTCGAATAGATATCGGCAACTGGCTATGGCGTTTCCCCACTGCCCGATGTCTCGTTGTTGGGATCCTACGTGGAACGACAGTCCCCAAGGAACGATGTCCAGTTCTTTGGACAGTTGGATAAGTTTGAATATAGTATCGGGATGGGCACCGAACTTTCGAGATAGCGACCAGTCCGCTCCGCTGCACTCCATGAAAAGCCTGAAGAAGACCTGCGAGCCGGGAGCGTTCTTGGCTATCCGTCTGAGGTCGTCCTCCGAATCCGTGGCGAAAAGACGAACGCCCTTTTCGTAGGCGTAGGCTATATGCTCTGATTTCTTGATCGTATGTCCGTAACTGAGCCTATCCGGCGATGCGCCGAGAGCCAGCATTGTATCGAGTTCGTTTATGGAGGCGAAGTCGAAGTTGCATCCCTTGCGGATCAACATTTTCAGTATAGCCTCGTGGGGATTGGCCTTAACCGCATAGTGTATCTTGGCGTATGGCATGGTCCTGTTGAGATCGTCGAAGTTCCGTTCCACGCTCTTGAGGTCCAGCAGGAGGCAGGGAGTCTTCTTGTTCTTTAAAAAATTCTTTATTTTTTCGAATCTTTCTCTTGTAACGAATCTCTCCATGTCGAAACTGTAACTGGCTGGTACGCCTAACATCGGATCACCCTCTTTTTTGCGAATTCGCGGCTGTTCACCGTGGCCGGGGTATTGTACCTTATTTCTACTCGATACGATAGCACCCTCCAAACTACATTATAATGTAAATCAGATGTTCTAGAACATACGATATATATCACTGGGAGGAGCATACCTTGGATAACGAGATAAACGACGTTACGGTAGGAAGAGACGAATTCATGATGGGAGATTCCCTATATCCTTGGCAGAGAAAGGCTATAGATCGCATAGGAGGCGAGAGCGCCGTCCTCTCCGCCCCTACAGGATCCGGTAAGACGTGGGTTGCCTATATATGGGCAGGTCTCTACGACCTGGAGGGCGAGAAGCTTGACATTCCGTCGGGAGAGAGGGTGATTTTTACCGCTCCCATAAAGGCGTTGAGCAACGAGAGATACATGGACCTGATTTCCATGGGATTCGACGTAGGCATAGAGACCGGTGATTTCAAGAAAAATCCCCAGGCTTCGGTTATATGCTGCACTCAGGAGATCTACGCTCTTAAATACGCTGGACGATCGGGGATCAAGCTCGTAATAGACGAATTTCACTATATCTTCGGTGAAAACGACAGAAGCAGGGCCTATATAGACGGAATAAGGAAAACTTCTGCCGATGTGCCTATGTTGGTGATGTCGGCTACTTTCGGAGGGGCCTCTAAGGTCCAGGCTTATCTCGAGAGAATCACAGGCCGTCCCTTCGTATTGTTCGAGTCGTCCGAAAGGGTGACGGATCTGGTTTTTTGTGACGAACCGGTGACTCCCAGGGAGATCAGAGATGCATTGGTCTTCGTGTTCTCTCAGAAAGGAGCTCAGCAGGTCGCCGATATGATCGCCGACGAGAGGCTTCGATTCGACGACAGCAGGAAACGCAGACTGGAGGATCTAGCCTGGATTTTAGAGGTCTCCGGTATCAGACGATGTATGTTCAAGGGCGTAGGGGTCTATCATGGAAGCTTACTACCGAAGGAAAAGCTTCTGGTCGAGAGGGCCTACAGGGAAAGGATCATCGACGTGGTCGTCGGTACAGATGCTCTAGCCCTTGGAGTAAACCTACCGGCAGAGCGGGCCGTATTCGCCCAGCTGGTGAAGTTTCACGATCGTTGCCCCATCTCCAAGAACGCTTTCCTTCAGATGTCGGGAAGAGCGGGCAGAAAGGGGCTGTTCGAAAAGGGCTATGTGACATGGATCGATAAATCTCCGGCGGAGGCTTTCGGGGTTAGAACCGAGGAGATATTTCGCTCTCTCGTCTCCTCTCCCTCCGAGGAGGCCCGGGTCGAGCTTCGTCCCGATTTCGGAGCTATCCTGAAAGGCCGAAGTTCGGTCGAGAACGAGGCAGATATAGTGGCATCCGGATCTTTGCCCGAGCTCAGCTACAGGAGGGTGTCGGCCGATATACGACAGGCCATGGATATAATAGACGGAAGTCTCGATAAAATCGTTCCGGACGAGAAAACCAGGTTCAGAGCCATTCTGGCCGATGTATGGTACGGCGAGATGGAGGTGGAGCAGAATCTGGACATGGCGGAGCTCTTTTTCTGGGGAATAGGTAAAGATGATTACGTTCATCCCGACGGCTTGACCGCGGCGGAGCTACTTCTCAAACACGAAAGGAATGAGCTGCAATCGTTGCTTAAGGTGAAGAGGTTCAACAACTCTCTGCCGGAAGATTACAAGCTCTCCCGAATGGACGAAGTCGACGCGGCCGTAATGGAGATAGACCCTACTGTTTTTGGATTCGAGGAAAAAATTTACGAGATGGATACAACCAAGGTGGAACTTCCGGCTCTTAAGCACAGGGTTACCGATAGATCGAAAGTAGGGAAAAAACGCAGCGGGAGACGACGCAGGAAGGATTTAGGAAAAAGAGGGCGGAGACGGTGAGCTCGGTTTGCAGAAAGGCGTTGATCGAGATAGGCACTAACTCGGTCAAATTTCTGCTTGCCGAGAAAGATGATCGTCTCGGCAAGCAGATCTATATAGAGGATAGCAACGAGATAACCAGAATAGGAGAGGGGCTGGCTGAATCAGGTCGATTGGGGGAGCCTCCGATGGACAGGACTCTCGATTGCGTTCGACGATTTATCGCCAAGGCAGATGCTCTCGGGGTTCGAGATGTTTCGGCCGTGGCGACTATGGCACTTAGAAGAGCGTCGAATTCCAGAATATTCGTGGATCGTCTTAAGGCGAAAACGGGGTTGTCCTTGAGGGTTTTATCCGGTGAGGAGGAGGCCATATACTCTTTTTACGGCATAGCTCCCCTTTTGCCAGTGGGGAGCGACGGATGGTATTTCGATACGGGGGGAGGAAGCACCGAGTTCGTTTGCTTCGAGGATGGAAGGGTGGTTCGTGCCTTTAGCCTGGAGGTCGGGGCGGTTTCCGTTACGGAAAAATTCATGCTTTCCCAGGATAGTTGTGGAAATGGCGTCGAAGCGGCCCTCCGGTGGATAGAGGGATCCCTCGAGGAGGGCGGTCTCCCTTCCGAAAAAGGGGGGAGTTTTTTGGTCGGATCCGGGGGGAACGTGATCACCATGGCTGCCGTTAGTCTAGCTCCGGAGAGATTTTCGTCCTCGAAAACAGTCAGGCTCTCTTTATCCGAGCTAGATAGGCAGATAGATCTCTACGGTTCCGTCTCTCTCCAGGAACGACGACTCATCCCGGGTATGGATTTCGACAGAGCTCCGATAATACTGGCGGGAGCATGTATAGTGCGATCCATCTTCAATGTTCTGGAGGTCAAGGAAATGTTGGTCTCGTCCTTCGGTTTACGTCACGGCTTTCTGAACACGCTTTTCGACTAGGGATTTTTCGTGTAAGATGATTATTGTAACATGGTCGTTACTTTTCATATCTCAGATGGGAGTGGTGTAACGTGAAACGCGGAATAGCTTTAGGGGTTTTATTGGGGATCTTGTGTCTGGCAGGAACGGCTTGGGCTGCATATCCGGAGAAACCGGTGACTGTAATAGTCCCTTCCAACGCTGGAGGGGGAACGGACACCATGGCCAGGCTGGTTGCCAAATTTGCTGAAGAGTACTTGGGGCAGCCCATGGTAATAGTCAACAAACCCGGCGCAGGAGGCCAGATAGGATTCGAATCCATCGCAAGGGCCAAGAAAGACGGCTACACGATTGGCTGTATATACACGCCTCACGTGGCCGCTCACGTATCGGCCGGTAGGGCTAAATATACCCTCGATAGCTTTGCTCCTATAGCGAACGTTGTTACCGATCCCGGTGTCCTGGTTGTCAAAGCCGACAGTCCCTTCAATACGGTGGAGGAGTTGATAGCTTTCGCCAAGGAGAACCCGGGAAAACTCAACGGTTCCACCTCTGGTCCCGGAGGCGACGACGATTTTGCCCTTCGGCAGTTTGAGAAGGCCGCGGGAATCTCGATAAACGCCGTTCCCTCCAAGGGATCTTCCGGCCAGAAAGCCGCTGTTATGGGCGGACACGTTGATCTGGCTTTCATGAACGCCTCTCAGGTCGAGGCCCAGGTCGATTCCGGAGAGCTCCGACTGCTTGGGATAATGACGGTGAAAAGACGCTCTTACCTTCCAGAATTACCGACGTTTAAGGAGATGGGCTACGAGGTATACTCCGATTCCTCCAGGGGATTCGCCGCTCCAGCGGGAGTTCCCAAAGATGTCATGGCTAAGCTCATGGAAGTGTTCGATAAGGTGCTCAACGACCCTGAATTTATCGCAGCATCTCAAGGTCAGCTTTTGCTGGATATATTGAACGCAGACGAATATACGATGTACCTCAAGAACCTCCAGAAGACCACCGACGAAGCTTTCAAGGTGGCTCCCTGGTAAGGGACTTGGATTAGGACATGAATAGAAAGTTCTTAAATATTCTCTGTGCCGCCGCCGGGTTAGTCCTGGCGGCAGCCATGTTTTTTTCTGCCGGTAGTTTTCCGGATAGGGCGGAGGCAGCCACGAGGTATGTCGTTTTTCTCTCCGGCCTACTGGCCTGTCTTTCCCTGGCTCTGATGGCTCAGTTTGCGTTTAAGGACAGCGGTGGAGAGAGGATACGGTGGGTGGTGAACAGAAGGACCTTCCTCTTTACTGTCGTGGCATCCGTACTGTTCGTTCTCCTGCTGAATTTCGTCGGCTTTTTTCTGGCCAGTGGATTTTATATGTTTGTTCTAGGGTGGATCTTGGGATTTAGAGATAAGATGTGGCTTCTGATCGGTACGTTGGGATTACTTGGATTCGTCTACATCGTTTTTGTCCGATTCCTGGCTGTACCTGTTCCAGCCGGACTCTGGGGGGCTTGATCCATGATCGATATGCTTTTGTCAGCGGCTTCCTCTTTGGCTCGTCCCGAGGTGCTTCTCTCTGTATTGGGAGGGACCGCTGGTGGGATGGTTATAGGTGCTATACCCGGCCTGACCGCGACCATGGCGGTGGCTCTCCTGATCCCGGTCACGTTCGGCATGGACCCGGTGGTAGGGCTTGCCATGATGGGCGGAGTGTACAGCGGAGGTATGTACGGAGGGGCCATATCGTCGATCCTTTTATCTACCCCCGGCACTCCTGCTGCGGCAGCGACAGCTTTCGACGGTTATCCCATGACCAGACAGGGTAAGGGCGGAGTCGCTATTGCGGTCGCAACGATCGGAAGCTTCTGGGGTGGAATCATATCCACCTTTGCTCTGTTGTTGCTTGCTCCTGTCCTGGCCAATTTCGCTCTGAGGTTCGGTCCTCCCGAATATTTTCTTCTATCCCTTTTGGGGTTGGCCAGCATAGTTACATTGACCTCTGGAAATCTTCTCAAGGGGCTGATATCTGGTGTCATAGGATTGATAATAGCCTCCATCGGGATGGATCCGATAGATGGATTTATACGTTTCACCGGAGGCATAGTGGACCTTTTCGAGGGAGTCTCCTTTATGCCCGCTCTGATAGGGTTGTTTTCCGTTAGTCAGGTGCTCGAGTTGACCGCGGAGAGCCATATAGTGCAGGAGCTCGGTGCCGATCCGGAGTCCTTGAAGAGATCCTCCGTCCCTAAAGGTTTAGGCAGCACCATAGCCAGAGGCGGCTTTATAGGTACGGTGGTCGGGATACTGCCCGGGGCTGGAGCCACTATAGCGTCCTTCATCTCCTATAACTTCGCAAAACAGGTGTCGAAGAATTCCGACTCTTTCGGGAAGGGAAATCCCGAAGGGGTGGCCGCTGCGGAAAGTGCCAATAACGGTTGCGTTGGAGGTTCTCTCGTTCCCTTGCTTACCCTGGGGATTCCCGGAAACTCCGTTGCTGCTGCCCTGATGGGAGGGCTGATGATACAGGGGCTTATCCCTGGTCCGGAGCTCTTCACCCGCTTTGGCACTGTGACCTATGCGTTTATACTGTCTCTTTTCCTTGCCAATGTCTGTTTTCTTATCTTGGGGCTTTATTTTGCGCCCTTCTTTGCAAGGGTAGCGACGGTGCCGAACTCCATTCTCATTCCTTCCATATCGATACTGTCTGTAGTCGGAAGTTACGCTATAAATAACAGTATATTCGACGTATGGTTGATGTTGGGGTTTGGAATCGGAGGATATTTTCTTCACAGAGCGGGTTTTTCCCTGGGGGCCGTGGTGTTAGGCCTGATCCTTGGGCCTATCGCCGAGCTGGGATTTGGGCAATCTCTCATAATATCCCATGGTTCACCGATGATTTTTTTCGAGAGACCTATATGCTTGGTTCTCTGGGGTTTGATTCTGCTTTTGCTTCTTCCCGCTTTTAAGAAGAAAAAGAAGAAGGGTATTTCTGTGTAAAGATTATAGGAGGTGTTATTTCGGTGACTTCCTCGTTTTTTTCATGGGCTCAGATAGCAGGAGGGCTTGCTCTCTTCCTGATGGGTGTCACCGCGACCTCCGATGGCTTTCGTCGTTTTATGGGACGTTCCGCCAGGCAGAGGATGGCAGAGGTAACTGATAAAAAACCGATGGCTTTCGTCTTTGGTCTTATCCTCTCAGCCGTTACCCAGAGCAGCTCCGTTGCTACGTCTTTCGCTGTAGGCTTGGTCGACGTGGGAATGCTTTCCCTATCAGGTTCATTGGTCGTTATGATCGGAGCAAGCGTAGGAGGAACGTTCGTGACGTTGCTTCTGGGTCTTCCCGTTGTGCAGCTAGCGCCAGGAGTTTTGGCTATATCCCATTTTTCCGTCGATCTCCTTAAGGGGAAGGGACGGAACGGGGCTCTGGTGATCAGAGGTATCTCCTTGGTATTGACGGGTATGTTCGTCATAAAAACCGGGGTCTCTCCTCTCATGGAGGATCCCGGTTTTGCCGAAATGTTGTTAGCCTTGAGTGCCCGACCATTGGTAATGGGGGTTGTTGCCTTGACGGCGGCGGCGGTGCTGCAAAGCAGCGCCGCCGTTATGGCATTGGCAATAGCTTTGGTGGGGTCCGGATCGTTGCCTCTTGAGGCTGTATATCCCATCGTTTTGGGGTCTCACGTCGGATCGTCGGCGATGGTCTTGATGGCCAGCCTGTCAGGTAAAAGGAACGCTCGTTTGCTGGGTATAGGATCGGCTCTGTACAAGGTAATAGGCATCGCTTTGGTCCTCCCCTTCTCGTCTTTCGTCCCCGGGTTTCTTTCAAAGCTGTCCTTTCTCTCCCCGGAGTTCCGTTGCGTAGTGCTTCAATTTGCCGTGGTCTGGTACAATGCTTTGGTCGTTCTTCCCTTTACTTCCATCTTAGACAGATTTTTACGGGCTTGTTTCGTCTCCGACAGCCAACCAATAGAGGAACCGGCCTATCTGGACAACAAACTGGTTGAGTTTCCCGCATTGGCCTTGCCTCTTTTGGACAAGGAATTGACCCGGTTGGCGGGGTTCTTGGAAATGGAGACCAAACTCCTTCTCTTCCCTGGAGGGTCTCTGGAGGAGATAGGAAAACTGAGGGAGGGGACCGACGAGCTCTGGGACGTTATCGCCGATTACTTCGAGTCCATGGAGATATCTCCTAAGGACGGTAAAAACGAAGCCTATGCGAGAGTAGCCTACGCATTGGGGGCCATCAAGGGAATTAAAGAGTCCATAAACGACTGGCTTTATCCTTTGATCGTCTCTGAGGGCAAGAAAAAGCGGTTCCCCTCCGTGTCGGCCGATATGGGCTATGAATACGAAAGCGTTCTCTTTGAATTATTGAGATCTGCTATGGGATCTTTCGCACTGGGAGACCTTGGATTGGCGAAAGACGTTGATCATTGGTACGAGAGGTTGAAGGAAATAGACGAGCTTATACGTAGGGATATATTTCGTAGAGGGGACTACGGAAGAAAAGGGGGACTCGAGCTTCTTGCACGAGGAACTCAGCTCGCTAAAGCCTGTATGGAGATGACCAGAGGAGAGAGGATGGCTTTCGAGATGGGGCGTGTAAGCGATGGGAGTGGGTTCGATGTTGAAATGGTTCGCGACTATGATGAATAAAAGTCGCAGTGATGGGGGCAGGCGAGATGTTTCCTACGGAGATGACAGAGAGAGGATACTTTCATTGGTTCGTTTGATGGGAGATGAAGTCTGCATCGCCCTATCGGATTCGCTGATATCTCTTAAAGAAGGAAACGTTGAGCTTGCTCGAAAAGTAATAGATAGAGACGACCTGATCGACGGAATGGAGACCGACGTAAACAGGGAATGCCTTGCGTCGATCGCTATAAGGAAGCCGGTGAGGGAGGATCTACGTTTCGTATTTGCAGTGTTGAAGATAGCCACCGATCTTGAGCGTATAGGAGATCAGGCGGTAAACGTAGCGGAGAGGGCTCTCACCGTATCTAAATATCCGATGTTGAAGCCCCTTGTCGATATTTCCAAGATGACCGAGATATCCATAAACATGGTAAGAAAAGCCTTGAGATCCTTCTTTGATAGAGATACCGATTTGGCCGTTCACGTGTTCCGGGAAGATAAACAACTGGACAGGATCGCCGGAGCTCTCTCGGAAGAACTGATAGAGATGATGGCGGAAATGGACAAGGGAGATAAAGATGGAATAACAGTTGCAACCGAGCTTCTACTTACAGCAAGACATCTTGAGAGGGTAGGAGACCACGCTAGCAACGTCTCGGAAAGGGTCTTTTTCATGGTGAGAGGTGAGAGATTGAAGGAAGTGATCTTAGGAAAGGTGCCGGAAACTGCCAGGGAAGAATTACTCACTAAGAACCTGAGGGGGTTAACAGATATAAATGATATTCGGTAGTTGACGGCTTAGATCTCTTGGTGTATTATTCCTTCTGCGCCGCTGAGCCGGCCGCCTCGTAAGGCAGCTGTAACAGAGGGCGCGAGAACATTGACAGCCGAAAATGGGGAAACAGAAAAGCGAAGCCAAGTGAATTTTATGGAGAGTTTGATCCTGGCTCAGGACGAACGCTGGCGGCGTGCTT